>NZ_JAKRLB010000020.1:0-46043 GCF_022664405.1 Micrococcus luteus
CGGCGGCCCGTCCCACGCGGGCGCCGGGGCGGGCCAGCGCCGCCGGCGGGCCCGGGACTGGCGCGTCGCCGCCGGGCGGCTGCCGGCCGGCGCGCCCGTCCTGCTCGTGGACGACGTCCTCACCACCGGCGCCACCCTCGCCGCGCTCGCGGAGGCGGTGCGCCGCGCCGGCGGGCACCCCGTCGGGGCCGTCGTGCTCGCGGCCGTGGCCCCGCCGCGGGACCCCGCCGAGCCTGGCCCCCGGCCAGGCCCCCGGGTAGGGTGAACGGCACGGAATCGCCCCTACGGTTCCCGTCCTGCCGACGGCTGGAAGGAGGTCGCACCCTCGGACCCGCCGCCGCCCTGCGGACGCGACACCGAGGCGCACCTCCCCTCCCGAGGCCGGACCCGTGAGAGTCGGACCAGGAGGACGCCATGACCATGGATGTCAGCTACATCGCCCGCAACCTCAGGCTCCCGGAGAGCTTCCGCGACCACGTCGTCGAGCGCACCGAGCGCCTCCAGCCGCTCGCCGAGGGCGCCGACACGCTCGAGGTCCGCGTGACGAAGTCCTCCCACCACAAGCACTCGGACGAGACGGTCCGCGTGGAACTGACGGTCCGTGGCCCGCGGGACGTCGTGCGGGCCGAGGCCGACGCGGACGACAAGCTGGCAGCCTTCGACCAGGCCGCCACCCGACTGACCGAGCGCCTGCGGCGCATGCGCGACCGCCGCAAGGACCGCCGCCACGGCAAGCTCGGCGCCTCCCGCGGTGCGGGCGAGGTCGGATTCGTGCCGCCGCTGCCGCCGTCGGGTGCCGCGCTGGCCGCGGAGGAGGCCGCCGAGCAGGACGCCCCCGAGGTGGGCACCCCGGTGCGCATCCGCCAGAAGGCGTTCCCCGCGACCCCCATGAGCGTGGACGAGGCCGTGGACGCGATGGAGTTGGTGGGTCATGACTTCTTCCTCTTCCAGAACGCCGAGACCGGCGTGCCCTCCGTGGTCTACCGTCGTCGGGGCTGGAGCTACGGCGTGATCCGCCTGGACGAGTCCCTCCCGCAGGATCACGTCTCCGCCTCCGAGGGGGAGCGGGCCTACCAGGCGCGGGAGGACTGACCGCCCCGCCGACGTCGACCACGACCTGCTGACGCCGCGGCGCCCTTCCCCTCCGGGACGGGCGCCGCGGCCCGTCCGGGCTCGGCCCGTACACTGTCCCGGAGACCGCGCCACGGCCGAGCGCGAGGGGCATCCCGTCCCGCCCCGGCCACACCGCAAGGGAGCAGAGAACCAGTGCCTTCGATCATCGACCGCGTCCTGAAGATCTCGGACAACCGCGTCCTCAAGCGTATGCAGGCCACGGTGGACGCCGTGAACCTCCTCGAGGACGACTTCCGGGCGCTCAGCGATGCGGAGCTGCGTGCCGAGACGGACACGCTCCGGGCCCGGCATGCGGACGGCGAGTCGTTGGACCTGCTCCTGCCGGAGGCGTTCGCCGCGGTCCGGGAGGCCGCGGGACGCACGCTCGGCCAGCGGCACTACGACGTCCAGCTGCTCGGCGGCATCGCGCTGCACCAGGGCAACATCGCGGAGATGAAGACCGGCGAGGGCAAGACCCTCGTGGCCACCGCTCCGGCCTACCTCAACGCGCTGTCCGGCAGGGGCGTGCACGTGGTGACGGTCAACGACTTCCTCGCCTCCTACCAGGCCGACCTCATGGGCCGCGTGTTCCGCTTCCTCGGCATGCAGACGGGCGTCATCGTGGCGGGCCAGACCCCGGCCGTACGGCGGGAGCAGTACGCCGCGGACATCACCTACGGCACGAACAACGAGTTCGGCTTCGACTTCCTCCGGGACAACATGGCCTGGTCCCTCGACGAGCTCGTGCAGCGTGAGCACCACTACGCGATCGTCGACGAGGTGGACTCGATCCTCATCGACGAGGCCCGCACCCCGCTGATCATCTCCGGCCCCGCCCAGGGAGAGGCCAACCGGTGGTACGGCGAGTTCGCCCGGCTGGTGCGCCGCCTCGAGGCGGACACGGACTACGAGGTGGACCACAAGAAGCGCACCGTCGGCATCCTCGGCCCCGGCATCGAGAAGGTCGAGGACCACCTCGGCATCACGAACCTGTACGAGACGCAGAACACCACGCTCATCCAGTTCCTGAACAACGCGGTCAAGGCCAAGGAGCTGTTCAAGCGGGACAAGCACTACGTGGTCCTCGACGGCGAGGTGCAGATCGTCGACGAGCACACGGGCCGCGTGCTCAAGGGACGCCGCTACAACGAGGGGCTCCACCAGGCCATCGAGGCCAAGGAGGGCGTCGAGGTCAAGCCCGAGAACCAGACGCTGGCCACGGTGACCCTGCAGAACTACTTCCGCGGCTACGAGAAGCTCGCCGGCATGACGGGCACCGCCGAGACGGAGGCCGCCGAGTTCACGTCGACCTACGGCCTCGGCGTCGTCGTGATCCCGCCGAACCGGGAGCGACAGCGCGTGGACCGCAACGACGTGGTGTACAAGAACGAGAAGGTCAAGTTCGACGCCGTCGTCGACGACATCGCCGAGCGGCACGCGAAGGGCCAACCGGTCCTGGTGGGCACCACCTCGGTGGAGAAGTCCGAGTACCTCTCCACGCTGCTGGCCAAGCGCGGCGTCCGCCACGAGGTCCTGAACGCGAAGAACCACGCCCGCGAGGCCGCCATCGTGGCGCAGGCCGGCCGCCCGGGCGCCGTCACCGTGGCCACCAACATGGCCGGCCGCGGCACCGACATCATGCTCGGCGGCAACGCCGAGTTCACGGCGGTGGCCCGCATGCAGGAGCTGGGCCTCGACGCCGCCGAGGACCCGGAGGCGTACGAGGCCCGCTGGCCCGAGGTGCTGGCGCAGGCCGAGGCCGCCGTGGAGGACGCGCACCGCGCGGTCATCGAGGCCGGCGGCCTGTACGTGGTGGGCACCGAGCGCCACGACTCGCGCCGCATCGACAACCAGCTGCGCGGTCGTTCCGGCCGTCAGGGCGACCCGGGCGAGTCCCGGTTCTACCTCTCCCTCACGGACGAGCTCATGCGCAACTTCAACCCGGGCGTGGCCCAGCGGATCATGAACAGCCCGTCGATCCCGGACGACATGGCGCTCGAGTTCGGCTTCGTCTCGAAGGCGATCCAGAACGCGCAGGCGCAGGTCGAGGGGCGCAACGCCGAGCAGCGCAAGAACGTGCTCAAGTACGACGACGTGATGAACCGCCAGCGCGAGGCCATCTACACGGACCGCCGTTCCATCCTCGAGGGGGAGGACCTGCAGGACCGGGTGCGCCGCTTCGTGGAGGACGCCGTCGGGAACATCGTGGACGCGGCCACCGAGGAGGGCCACGCCACCGACTGGGACCTCGACCAGCTGTGGCGGGACCTGGCAGAGCTCTACCCCGTGGGCATCTCGCAGGAGGACGTCCTCGACGAGGTCGGCGGCCGGGGCCGGCTCAAGGCCGAGGTCCTCAAGCGCGAACTCGTCTCCGATGCGCTCCTGGCGTACGAGGACCGGGAGGCGCAGGTGGGGTCCGAGGCGCTGCGGGAGGCGGAGCGTCGCGTGGTGCTCGCCACCATCGGGCGCCGCTGGCAGGAGCATCTCTACGAGATGGACTACCTCAAGGAGGGCATCGGGCTGCGCGCGATGGCCCAGCGCGAGCCCCTCGTGGAGTACCAGCGCGAGGGCTACACGATGTTCCAGAACATGCTCGCCGCCATCCGCGAGGACGCCGTGCGCACGCTGTTCCAGGCGCAGATCAGTGCGGCCCCCGCGTCGACGTCGCTGCCCGGCGTCCAGGACGCCCGCGCCGTGACGATGGCCCCGCAGATCTCCGTGGAGGGCATCGACGCCCCGCAGCAGCCGGCGCAGCTGCGTTTCACCGGTCCGTCCGAGGACGGGCAGAGCGCGGTCACCCGCAGCGGCACGGACTCCGGCGCCACGGTCGCGGCGGGCACGAACCGCCGCTCCCGCCGTCAGGCGGAGCGCCGCGGCCGCCGCGGCTGACCGGCATCCTGCCACGACGCAGGACGAGGGCCCGCAGACCTCCAGGTCTCCGGGCCCTCGCTCGTCAGTCCGACGGGACGATCCGGCTCAGCCGATCTCGACCGACGTCACCTTCCACCGGCTGAGCCGCCGCTCGAGTCGGAGCGCGAAGGCCCGGGCCCGGCCCTCCCACAGCACCGTCGCGCTGGCCTCCACCCGGCCGGGCGCGACCTCGCACACGCGGGCACCCACCGGGCGGGGTGCGGACTTGGGCGTCCGGGGCGGGACGGCCGCGGAGGGCCGTCGACCGGGCCCGGTCGGCGCGACGGCGCCCAGCAGCTCCATGCGACGGGTCAACTTGTCCAGGACCTCGGGCGAGAGCCAGCCGGAGAGGTCCCGCAGGGCACGGCGGCCCGTCTCGACCTCGACGCAGGCGACGGCGATCACGGCGGCGAGCGAGCGGACGCGGCGCAGCTCCTCGCGCCCCTGTTCGGTGCGGGCCCGCCGGGCGATCTCCTCACCGCGGGGCAGGACTGCGGGGCTGTGGGCGGGCCCGTGGAGGAGGGTGTCGGCGGTGCGCCGGTCGGAAGCGGCGCGGGGGCGGGTGGCGAGGGTGGTCATGGCGGTCTCCTGAGGACGAGGCGAAGCGGGGGAGTGCAGGGTCGTGGATGTCATGGCCGTGGTCCGTCCACGCCGGCGTGCGGGGTGAACACGGGGGAGGTCAGCACGGTGCCGGGCAGCAGCAGGTGCGGGTCGTCGCCGATCACCCGTCGGTTGGCCTCGTACCAGCGGCGCCAGCGGGCGTCGATCTCTCGGGGGGTCGCGTCCGGGCCGAGCTCGGCGGCGGCGAGGTGCCACAGGCAGTCGCCGCGCCGGACGGTGACGGTCGGGTGGTCCGGATCCGCACGGCCGGTGCCGGCGCCCGGTGGGGCCGGCGCCGGGGGCCGGGGCGTCCACGCGGCGTCCGGCGCCGGGGCCTCGACGCCGGTGGCGTGCGCAGGCACCGCAGCCACGGTCCAGGAGGCGTCCGGCACGGGATGAGCCGCGTCCGCCCACGCGGCCGGTGCCGCGAGCAGCTGGGCACCGACGACGGCGCCTGCCACGCGTCCGAGCAGGGCGGGAGTGAGGCTCCGGCCCAGGCGGGCCCAGGCCGGCCGACCCGCGCGGCGCCCCAGCGCGACGAGCGCCAGCCCGATCAGGCCCACCGCCCACCATGCGAGCAGTCCGAGCCCGGCGAGACCGGCACCGAGGCCCAGCACGCGGGTCAGTTCCGCCCCGGGCGCGCTGGTGCCCGTCTGCAGCAGCGCCGCGGCACAGGCGAGCAGACCGGGACCGGCCAGAAGCAGGACGGTGAGGCCGACGGCGTCCGCCGCGTCGACCGGACGGGTCGGGGCCGGGCCGGCCGGTGATGTCGAGCGCTCCATGGATTCCCCTCCTGTGCGTCCGTCCGGCCGGGATCCCGCGATCAGGCCGGTGATGATGATCACAGTGAACTGCACGGGCCGATAGGTGTCAAGAGTGATGTTTGATGATGTTTGATGACGACCGATGTCCGGCGCTGAGCCTCCTATGCTGAGCGCATGCGGTGGAACGGACTCTTCGACGACCTGGAGGCGCACTGGGCCGACCTCGGCTGGCAGGAGACGGTGGCCGAGGCCGCGGAGCTGACCCGAGCGGAGTGGATGGCGCTGTCCCTGGCCGACCGCCTGCGCGGAGCCCGAGGGCGGCAGGTCCGGCTCCACCTGGCCTGGGGCGAGGTCGTGGACGGCGTGGTGCACACGGTGGGCCAGGGCTGGGTCGGCGTGCACGTCGACGGCTCGGGATCGGCGATCGTCGCGGTGGACTGCGTGGCGGCCGTGGAGGCCGACCTGACCCGGGCCGTGGCCGCGCCCGAGCTCGCCGCGGCCGGCTGGGGGACGGTGCTGCGCGGCATCGCGCGGACGCGCCAGCCGGTGGCGGTGACGGGACGCCTCGGCGCGGCGCTGGCGGAGGGCACCGTGGACCGGGTCGGCGGCGACCACCTCGACATCGCCCGCCACCCGCGGGACGAGGCCCGGCGGGCCGCGGCCGTCCGCGGGCGGCTCGTCATCCCGTTCGGGGCGCTGGGGACGGTCCGGACCGCGCTGCGCCCCGCCTGAGCAGACCGTGTGGGCTCAGCGGGCCTGCGCGTCCGCCTCGGTCCACTCCCGGACGCGGGCGCGCGTCACTTCCTTCTGACGTTCCACGTAGTCCTCGAGCCAGGACAGCTCGATGCGCCACTGACCGCGGCCCCCGACCTGGATGGCCTGCAGCTCACCCGAGCGGACCAGGGCACGGGCGGCCTGACCGGAGATGTTCAGGGTCTCCGCGACGTCGGTCAGGGTGAGAAAGCGCTGCACGGTGCTCCTTCGGTCGAGGCGTCCAGGACGGTCGCGGGCGGCCCACGACGTCGACCCATTCAACCCCGGGAACACCCGGAGGCGACACTTTTCCACAGCGTACGCGGCGGATCCGGCGATCCACGGCCCCTGTGGTTACTCTGGGCGCAGCGCGGAGGGGCCGACACCGACGGGGTGCCGGGGCCGCGGCGGCCCGAGGGGCCGGTCCGAAGGGGGGAACATCCGGTGTCCACGACCATGTCCGCGTCCGCCGAGGGCGGCCGTCTGCGCCGGCCCCGCTGGCGGGATCCCCGGCTCCTCGTCGGTCTCGTGCTCGTCCTCGCCTCGATCGCCGGCGTCGTGGCGCTGGTCGCCTCCGCCCAGCGGACCGCAGCGTACTGGACGGCTGCGGAGGACCTGCCCCCGGGCACACCCATCGCGTCCGGGGACCTGCGCCCCGTGGAGGTGAACCTCAGCGAGGCCGGCGAGCGGTACCTCAGCGCCGATGCTCCGGCTCCCGAGGGGCGGATGGTCTCCGGGACTGTCCGGGCCGGTGAGCTGCTGCCGGCGGCGGCACTGGTGGACGCGGACCCGGACGGCCGTCGTCCCGTCGGGGTGGCCCTGGACGAGCCGCTGCCGTCCGGCGTGGGCGTGGGAGACCGCGTGGACGTCTGGGTGGCCATGCCGGCGGAGGGAGGCCGCGGCCATGCAGACCCGGCCCGGCTGGCCGAGGCGCTCGAGATCTCCGAGGTCACGGCGGAGCAGAACGGCTTCGGCGGCTCGGGCACCACCCGGGTGCAGCTGCTGGCACCAAAGGAGACCCTGCCGCGCATCGTGGACGCGAAGGTGAAGGACGCGCGGGTCACCCTCGTGCCGGCCCACGGGGTGCGCTGACCGTGCGCATCGCCCTGGCCACCACCGTCCAGCCGGGCCTGGACCACATCGGCCCGCTCGAGCGGCACCAGACGGACATCACGGTCCTCCGCCGGGCCGAGGACATCGCCGAGCTGCTCGCCATCGCCCGCTCCGGTCTCGTGGACGCGGTCCTCGTGGCCGGGGACACCGAGTCCCTCACCGCCGCCTTCCTGGAGGAGACGGCCCGGCTGCCCCGACCCGTGGGCGTGGCGGCGCTCAGCGAGGTCCGTGCCGAGCGGCGTCGTCTCCGCAGCATGGGGGTGCCCTGCGTGCGCGCCGACGCCGACCCCGAGCAGATCGCGGCCGTCGTCGTGGAGTCCGCGAGCGCCGCCGCGGAGGGCCGCCGGCCGGAGACCTCGCACGGGGAGGACGCCGACCACGCCCGGGATCACGCCGAGGACCTCGACGACCTGCCGATCACCCTGGAGACGCTCGGCGCGGACGAGGTGCCCGGCCTCACGGACCCCTGGCGCGACGCCGACGAGCCCGACGACGCCGGGCCGGGCGCCGCCCCCGCCGCGGCCACCCCCGACGACGGCCCCGCCACCGCGGGCGAGGGAGCCGACCCCGCACCCTCTCCGGAGGAGGGCGAACCGACCGCACCCGCGCGGGAGTCCCTGGTGACCGTGGTGTGGGGTCCCACCGGCGCCCCGGGACGCACCACCGTCGCCGTGAACCTCGCCGCCGAGCACGCCGTGGCCGGCCGGAACACGCTGCTGGTCGACCTGGACACGTACGGCCCCGCCGTCGGTGTGCACCTGGGGCTGACGGAGGAGTCGGCCGGCGTGTCGCGGGCCGTGCGGCGGGCCGACCACGGCCGACTGGGCGCTGCCGACCTGGCGGCCGCGGGCGTCCGCGTCCGCGTCGCCGGCGCGGACCTGACGGTTCTGACGGGGCTCACCCGCGTGGACCGGTGGCCCGAGCTGCGCCCCGCCGCCGTCTCCGCGCTGATCGCGGCCGCCAGGGAACACTGGGACCGCGTGGTCGTCGACGTCGGGTTCGGTCTCGAGCAGGACGAGGAACTGTCCTTCGACGTGCCCGCCCCCCAGCGCAACGGTGCGACCCTGGCGGCGCTCGCCGCGGCCGACGAGGTCATCGCGGTCGGCGGGCCGGACGCCGTCGCGCTGCCCCGCCTGGTCCGCGGGGTCGAGGAGCTGGCGGAGGCGGCCCCGGCGGCACGGCTGCGCGTCGTGGTCAACCGGCTCCGGCCCGCCGCCGCCGGCGTCGCCCCGCGCGGGCAGGTCGAGGCCGTCTGGAACCGCTACGCCTCGCCGGCCACGCCGCTGGAGGCGTTCCTGCCGTGGGACCCGGCCGCCGCGGACCCCGCGCTGCTCGCCGGCCAGGTGCTCGCCGAGGCCGCTCCGAACAGCCCGCTGCGTCGCGCCCTCGCCACGCTGGCCGGTGTCCCTGCCCGCCCCGCCCGCCGCGGACGGCACCGCGCACGGCCCCCACAGGCCATCGCCGCCGCGTCCTCCGACGCCGCTCGCGACGCCACGGACACGGGCCGCCCGGCACGTCGCCGTACCCTGATCCCATGGTCAGTTCGCTCGCGCAGGACCCCCTGACGTCGCACCCGGACATCGGAGACGAGGACCGCGCCTGGCTGCAGCGGCTCGTGGGGGACTGGCAGCTGGTGGCAGACCTGGCGCTCGCGGACCTCGTGCTCTGGTGCCCCGTGCCCCGCCGCGACGAGGCCGGAGGGTTCGTCGCGCTCGCCCAGGTCCGGCCCTTCACCGCTCCCACCCTCTTCCACCGCGACATCGTGGGCTCGCGCGCCCGCGCGGACCTGCGGGCCGTCGTCGGGCAGACGTGGCATGGCGGGGAGCGGGCCGAGGGGGCCGGCCCCGTCGAGGCCCCGGGAGGCACGCTGCAGGTGCGTCTGTGGCCGGTGGTCCGGGCCGGGAGGGTCATCGCGGTCGTCTCCGCGCACGCGGACCCGAACGGCCGGCCGGCGCGCTCGGTGATCGAGGAGAACTACAGCCGGACGGCCAGCACCCTGCTGGACATGATGCAGCACGGCCGCTGGCCGGCGCCCGAGGAGCCTCCCGGCCTCTGGGCGGGCGGCACGCCGCGGGTGGGGGACGGCCTCGTCGTGCTCGGGCCGGACTCGGTCGCCGAGTTCACCAGTCCCAACGCGGTCTCCGCCCTGCGCCGGCTGGGCATCGCCTCGACCCTCGAGGGGCACCGGCTCACCGACGTCCTGGCCAGCACCGACGCCGCCCGTGTGCCCACCGACGAGGGGACGTGGGCCGTGCTCACCGGGCTGCGTGCCGGACGGCGGGAGGTGCAGTCCGGCGGGGCGTCCCTCACGGTGCGCTCCGTCCCCCTGCTCGGTCCGGACGGCTGGCAGGGGGCGCTGCTGCTGCTGCGCGACGTGACCGAGCTGCGCCGCCAGGAGCAGCGTCTGCTCACCAAGGACGCGACCATCCGCGAGATCCACCACCGCGTCAAGAACAACCTGCAGACCGTGGGATCGCTGCTGCGCATGCAGGCGCGGCGCACGTCCTCGCCCGAGGCGGAGCGTGCGCTGCGTCAGGCGATGCAGCGGGTGGACACGATCGCCCTCGTCCACCAGACGCTGAGCGAGGAGATCGAGGACCAGGTCCCCGTGGACGGTCTGCTGCAGCGGCAGTTCCGCCTGGCCGTCGAGGTGGCCGGGGACGGGCGGCCGCTGCAGGTCGCGGTCACGGGCGAGTTCGGTGAACTGCCCTCCCACGTGACCACGCCGCTGGCGCTGGTGCTCAATGAGCTGGCGGCCAACGCCGTCGAGCACGGCACGGCGCCGGGCGGTGGCTGCGTGGGCCTGCACGCCGACCGCGAGTCGACCCCCGCGGGAACGGTGCTGGTCGTGTCCGTGACGGACGGCGGCCCCGCCGCCCCCGACGGATGGGTGCCGGGGGAGTCTCCCCGCGCGGGCGAGGGATCGGGGCTCGGCCTGCGCATCGTGCACTCGCTCGTGGAGGGGGACCTGCGCGGCACCCTGCGCTGGGAGCGGTCCGACGACGGCGGCACGCGCGTCGTGCTGCGACTGCCCCTGACGTGAACCCGGCCGGGCTTGAGGACGGCCCCGTCGACGTCGTCGACGGGGCCGGTGGTCCGGGTGGGTCAGGAGGCGCGGCGGGCACGCGCGGCGCGGCGCTTCATGGCGCGCCGCTCGTCCTCGCTCATGCCGCCCCAGACGCCCGAGTCCTGGCCGGACTCCATGGCCCACTTCAGGCACGTGTCCACGACCTCACACGAGCGGCACACCGCCTTGGCCTCCTCGATCTGCAGGAGGGCGGGGCCGGTGTTGCCCACCGGGAAGAACAGCTCCGGGTCCTTGTCCAGGCACGCTGCTTTACTGCGCCAATCCATCGGTCCGCTCACTTTCTGTCGGAAGAACCGGAGCCCGCGGGCGCCGGTGGTCACGGCCTCCGCCGGCGGCGGGCGCGGGGGCCGGCGCGGACGACGCGCGGCACGACCGATACGGAGGGCGACCCTGGTCATTGCAACGGGGACCGCCTTCGTACGAACGCGGCCCCCGGAAATCTCTCGCATGCCATCCTCGCACGGCCCTCACGAGTGAACAAGAGGTGAATGAGGTGCATCACCGCGCTGCACTGCGAGTCCTTCGTCACACCATGCCCTGACCGAGGCGCCGCCGCGGACGTGGTCCGCGCGCCGCCCGGCGTACCGTGGGGGACACGTCCGTCCCCGCAGCCGTCCGCAGGAGAGGCCCCATGGCACAGTCCCGCCGCCCCGACCCCGTCGCCCCGTCCGAGTCGTCGGGCGCCGACGCGACGACGGTCCCGCCCCGCCCCGGACGGGGCCTGCCGGTGGCCGTCCTCGTGGTCGCCGCGGCGCTCGTGCTCGAGGGGGGTGCGCTCCTCTGGTTCGCCGTGGACGCGGTGGTGCATGCGGCGGACGGGGTGCTCCCGGCCGGCGCCCGCGTGATGCTGATCGTCATCTACGCGCTGCTCGCCCTGTGGATCCTCGCGACCGCCGTCGCCCTGCTGCGCGGTCGGGCGTGGAGCCGCGGCGCCGCCGTCGCGATCCAGCTCTTCAGTGTGCTCCTGTCCTCGTGGCTCTTCAGCGTGGACGCCGCTGCTCTGGGTGGGCCGCTGCTCGCGGTCTCCGGCGTCGCGCTGCTCACCCTCTTCACGACGCCGGTCACCCGGCATCTCGCCCCCGCCCCGGAGGCCTCGACGGACGCCTGAGCCCCGCCCCGACGACGACGGCGCGCCCCCGGCCAGGGGCGCGCCGTCGTCGTCATCGGGGCCGTGGTCAGTTCACCGGGCCGGTGAACTTCTCGCCGGGGCCCTTGCCCGGGGCGTCCGGGAACGGGGAGGCCTCACGGAACGCCAGCTGCAGCGAGCGCAGCCCGTCGCGCAGCGGTCCGGCGTGCTGGCTGCCGATCTCGGGGGCCGCGGCCGTGACCAGCCCGGCGAGGGCCGTGATGAGCTTGCGGGCCTCGTCGAGATCGATGAGCTCGCGGGCGTCGGGGGAGTCGGCCAGGCCGCACTTGACGGCGGCGGCGGTCATCAGGTGCACGGCGGTGGTCGTGATGACCTCGACGGCGGGGACCTCGTGGATGTCGCGGATCTCGGCGGGGGCGTCCATGGGGGTGGCGTCCTGGGCCTGACGTTCGTCTGTCATGGTGGTAAGCTTCCCATAGACCACTCGTGGTCCGCGCAAGACCTCGTCATCCGGTGACCCCGGGGCGGGCATGCACGGGCCAGGAGCAGCAAAGTGGAGGCCTCTCTCCCACCCGCGCCAGCAGGATGTCCGGTTCGCCCCGGGCCGAGTTGCCGGGTCGCCGGTCGGGACCGCCGCGTCGTGGCGCGCAGCCCGCACCGAGGGTCCCGTCCGACGGGATCGTGTCGAGGCCTCCGTCTGCGTCCGCGCAGGGGAGGCCTTCCTCGTTTCCGAGGGCCCCTCCGGTGGGCGCGGGGTCACCCGTCGTCTCACACAGAGGAGCAGCACCATCAGCGATCCCCGCATCAACGAGCGTATCCGCGTTCCGGAAGTCCGCCTGGTCGGCCCGAACGGCGAACAGGTCGGTATCGTCCGCGTCGAGGACGCCCTCCGGCTCGCCGCCGAGGCGGACCTGGATCTCGTGGAGGTGGCCCCCACGGCCAAGCCTCCGGTGTGCAAGCTGATGGATTTCGGCAAGTACAAGTACGAGGCCGCGGTGAAGGCCCGTGAGTCGCGCAAGAACCAGGTGAACACGGTCCTCAAGGAGGTCCGCTTCCGCCTGAAGATCGACAAGCACGACTACGAGACCAAGACCGGCCACGCCAAGAAGTTCCTGAGCCAGGGCGACAAGGTCAAGGCCATCATCCAGTTCCGCGGCCGTGAGCAGCAGCGTCCCGAACTCGGCATCAAGCTGCTGCAGCAGTTCGCCGAGGACGTCGCCGAGCTGGGCACCGTCGAATCGCAGCCGCGCCAGGACGGCCGCAACATGGTGATGGTGGTCGCCCCGCTGCGCACCAAGGCCGATGCGCGGGCGGACCAGCGCAAGAACTCGGCCGAGAGCCACCGCGAGCGTCAGGGCGGCGGTTCGCGTCGCGACCAGGCCGCCCGCGAGGCCAAGGAGCGCGCCGCGCAGAAGGCGGCGTCCGACTCCGCCCCGGTGCGGAATTCGGTCGGGGATGCGTTCCCCGAGCAGCTGAAGGCCATGGCCGCCCGGACGCAGGAGAACGCCTCCGCGGCCCCGGCCGAGACGACGCAGGCGCCGAAGACCCCGGCCCCGGCGGCTCCCCGCCCGGCCGCGGCCGCCCCGGCTGCGAAGCCGGCCTCCAGCGCCACGCCCGCATCGGCCCCGAAGCCGGCCGCGACGCCGAAGCCGCAGTCCTCGGCTGCGCCGGCTGCCACGCCGAAGCCGCGGTCCGCCGCCAAGCCGGCCGCGCCGTCGTCGGCTCCGAAGCCGGCGGCCAAGCCGATGCCGGCCCCGCCCAAGCCCGCCGCCCCCCGCGGCGGTGCCCCCAAGCCCGGTCCTCGGGCCTGACCCCCCGGGGTCGCCACAGACCAGCCCGGTCCGGACGGACCGGGGTGACCAGCACTGCCGTGCGCGCCGCGCACGGCAGCGATGAGTGAAGGAGAACGGCAGCCATGCCGAAGATGAAGACCCACAGCGGTGCCAAGAAGCGCTTCCGCGTGACCGGCTCCGGCAAGATCATGCGCCAGCAGGCGAACCGCCGCCACTACCTGGAGCACAAGTCCTCGCGCCTGACCCGCCGTCTCAAGGGCGACCAGCTCGTCTCCAAGGGCAGCATCAAGCAGATCAAGCGGATGCTCGGCATCTGACACCCCCTCCGGCCTCGCCGGAACCCCTTCCTCCTCGGCCGTGACGCGCCAGTGCGCGCCCCGGGGACCACACAGATTGGAGTACGCACGTGGCACGTGTGAAGCGGGCAGTGAACGCCCACAAGAAGCGTCGGACCATGCTGGAGCGCGCCTCCGGCTACCGCGGCCAGCGGTCTCGCCTGTACCGCAAGGCGAAGGAGCAGATGCTCCACTCGTTCACCTACAACTACCAGCATCGCCACAAGCGCAAGGGTGACTTCCGTCGCCTGTGGATCACCCGCATCAACGCGGCCGCCCGCGCCAACGGCATGACCTACAACCGATTCATGCAGGGCCTCAAGCTGGCCGGCGTCGAGGTGGACCGCCGCATGCTGGCCGAGATCGCCGTCTCCGACGCCGCGACCTTCGCCGTGCTGGTGAAGACCGCCCGCGAGGCGCTGCCCGCAGACGTGAACGCCCCCGCCGCCTCCCGCTGAGCCGGCTCCGGGGCCTTGAGGGCCCCCACCACCACGTCCCAGGCGTGAACACCACCGCCGACGGGGCGGGTCCTCCACCGAGGCCCGCCCCGTCGGCGTCTGCGCATCCGCAGCTGAGCCCCGACCAGAAAGACCCCATGACCCCGCACGCCGAGCCGATGACCCATCCCCGCGCCGAGCGCGTGCGCGCGGTGGCAGCCCTGGCGGGCCGCTCCGCCCGACGCCGGACGGGCACGTTCCTCGTCGAGGGGCCGCAGGCCTGCCGCGAGGCCCTGCGCGCCCACCTGGGGGAGGGGCCGGAGGCCGCCGCGGGGCAGTGGCGCGCGGGGCGGGTGCTGACCCAGGTGTACATGTCCGTCGGACTCGTGGACCGGGACCCCGCGCTGGCCGAGCTCGTGGCGCGCGTCCGGGACCGCCCGACGCCGGGTGGTGAGTGCGTCCTGGTGCGCCAGGCCAGCGACGAGGTGCTCACCGCCATGGCCGACGCCGTGACGGGGCAGGACATCGTCGCCGTGGCGCGGATGCCGGAGCCGCAGGCCGTCGAAGCGGTCCTCGGGGAGGCGCGCCTGGCCGCCGTGCTGTGCCGCGTGCAGGACCCGGGGAACGCCGGCACGGTCATCCGAGCCGCGGACGCGGCCGGGGCGGACGCGGTGGTCCTCACGCCGGGCTCCGTCGACCCGTTCAACCCCAAGGTGGTCCGGTCCACCGCCGGGTCGCTGTTCCACCTGCCCGTGGTCACCGCCGTCCCCGCAGAGGCGGCCGCGGCCGCCGCCCGGGCCGCAGGCCTGCAGGTGTGGGCCGCCGACGGCTACGGCTCGGATCGGCTCGACGCCCTCGCCCCCGGCGTGGTCGCCGCGCCGACCGCGTGGCTGTTCGGCAACGAGGCCCAGGGCCTGGACGGCGGCGAGCTCGCGCTGGCGGACCGCCGGGTGGCGGTGCCGCTGTATGGGGCCGCGGAGTCCCTGAACGTGGGGACCGCCGCCACGGTGTGCCTGTACTCGTCCGCGATGGCGGGGGCACGGCGCGCCGGCTGACGGGGCGCACGAGGCGGCGGCAGCCGTCCGGAGACGCAGATGGGGCGGGGATCCACGTGGATCCCCGCCCCATCTGCGTGTTCCCGGGTGGAACCCGGGCCGCTCAGCTCACTCAGGCGCGGGTGCCGGTGCGGCGGGTGATTGCCTGCCACACTGCGGCGACGATAACGCCGCCGATGATCGCGAAGATCCAGGTGCCCAGATCGAAGAACTTCTCGTTCACGTCGAAGTCGAACAGCAGGGAGGCGATCCAGCCGCCGAGGAGAGCGCCGACGATGCCGGTGAGGAGGGCGCCGAGCCACCCGCCGCCCTGACGTCCGGGGAGGATGGCGCGAGCGATGGCGCCGGCGATGAGACCAAGCACGATCCAGCCAAAGATGCCCATGATGATGGTTCCTTTCGGGTTGCGAATCTGACGTACGAGAAGGAACGTAGCAAGGGATTTTCACGGGGGGCCACCTCTGGCGCCCCGACTTTTTCGAGATTCTCCGACGTGACGAGGTTCGCCCCGGCCTCGTGTGGGAGATTCAGCGGGGCGAGCCGTCGTCGTCAGCCCGGACGCCGGGCCGCGCCGCGACGTCGCGGCGCACGAGGAGGAACGCCAGCACCAGGCCCGCCAGGGCGATGCCCGCGCCGACCAGCGGCGGGGTCCGCAGCGACGCACCGGCCCCGATCGCGGCGGCCCCGACCCACGCGCCCATCGCGTTGGCCATGTTCAGCGCGGAGTGGTTGAGCGAACCGGCCAGCTGGGGTGCGGTGGGCGCGGAGTCCACGAGCAGCACCTGCAGGGACGGGGCGATCCCGGAGCCGCTGACGGCCACGCAGAAGAGGAACACGATCATCACCGGAGCCCACGAGGCCGTCAGCGCGACGGCGGCCAGCGAGACCGCGCTGAGCCCGAAGCTCAGGCGCAGGGTGCCCACCGGGTCGCGGTCCGTGAGGGCGCCGCTGACGAGCGTGCCGATCACCATGCCGACGCCGTAGAGGGCCAGCACGGCGGGGACCCACCGTTCCTCGAGGCCCGCGACCTCCGTGAGCAGCGGCGCGATGTAGGTGTAGAGCGCGAACATGCCGGCGAAGCCGATCACGCCCACGGCCACCGTCGCCCACAGGCGGCCGGAGGCCAGACCGCGCAGCTCGCGGCCGACCGAGGCGCCCGCGGGGGCCGGCACGGACGGGACGAGCCACGCGGTCGCCCCGACGCACAGGGCCGCGCAGACCGCCACGATGACGAACATCCAGCGCCAGCCGACGGCCTGCCCGAGCGCCGTCGCGCCCGGCACGCCCAGCACGTTGGCCACGGACAGCCCGGCCATCACCCAGGCCACGGCCTGGCCGCGGCGGGCGGGCCCGGCGAGGTCCGCCGCGGCCAGGGCGGCCGCGGAGAAGTAGGCGCCGTGGGGCAGGCCCGACACGAACCGGGCCGCCATCATGCTCCCCATGTCCGGGGCGAGGAACGCGGCCACGTGCCCCACGACGAACAGCAGCATCAGCACGATGCTCGTGACCCGCCGGTCGACGCGGGCGAAGGACGCGGCCAGCAGGGGAGCGCCGATCACGACGCCCAGCGCGTACATGGAGATGAGCACGCCGCCGGCCTCGAGACCGATGCCGAGGTCGGCCACCGCCTGCGGCAGCAGGCCCATCATCGCGAACTCCGTGGTGCCGATCGCGAAGCTGCCCAGGGCCAGCGCGAGGATGGCCGGCAGCAGACGCACGCGGCGGCCGCCCAGCAGCGCGCCGGGGCCCGTCGGCGCGGTCGGTGGGATGGACGGGTCCGGGCGCGTCGGACGCGGGGCGCGGGGGGAACGGTCGTGGGCGCCGTCGGCGGCGGGAGTGGGGGTGGGCACCGACCCAGCCTACGGACTCCGGTCTGCGGGGGCGGGGGCCTCGCTAGCCTGGGCTCATGACCTCCGCCACACCCGCTCGCCCCGCGCCCGCCGCCCGCCCGACGACGTCGCCCCGGGACGGTGCGCGACCGCGGCAGGTCGTGGGGCTCGCGCTGCTCGACGATGTGGCCGCGCCGACCCGCCTGCTGGCGGCCCGTCGCAGCGCGCCTGCCCCGCTGCGGGGGCTCTGGGAGTTCCCCGGGGGCAAGGTCGAGCCGGGGGAGGGCGTCCAGGAGGCGCTGCTGCGGGAGTGCCGGGAGGAGCTCGGGGTCGCCGTGCGGCTCGGCCCCGAGGTGGCGGCGCCGGAGCCGGACGGGTGGGAGCTGGCCAACGGCGCCCGGATGCGGGTGTTCTGGGGCGTCCTGGCGGAGGAGGGGGCGACGCCCCGAGCCCTCCAGGACCACGACCTGCTGGCGTGGCTGCCGCTCGCCGGGCCGGGCGTGCGGCACCTGGACTGGATCCCGGCGGACCGGCCGATCGTGGCCGAGGTGCTCCGTGGCGCCGCCACGGCGTTCTCCGCGGGGCGCTGAGTCGACACGCGGCCGGCCGCGCCCCGCGGACCGGTCAGAACAGCGCGGGCTGCGCCGCCGGAGCGGAGGGCCGGGACGCCGGCCGGCGCCGGGCCGGGGGACCGTCCTCGCGCCGGATGCCGTGGGCGCCGCCGCGGGCCAGGCCGTGCCGTGCGGCGGCCTCCCCGGCCATCCGGGTGAGCATGCGGCGGTACGACTCGGGCGCGTAGGCGGACCGGGCGTACATCTGCTCGTAGCCGGCCAGCAGATCCGGGTGCTCGCGGCGGATCCAGTCCAGGTACCACTCCTTCGCGCCCGGCCGCAGGTGCAGGGCGCCCGGCATGACGCGCGCGGCTCCGGCGTCCGCCAGCGCGCGCATGAGGGCGTCGATCTCGCGGTCCCCGTCCGTGAGCCACGGCAGCAGGGGCATGGCCATGACGGTGACGTCCGCACCCGCGGCGGCGAGCCGCTCGATCAGGCGCAGGCGTGCGGTCGGCGACGGCGTGCCCGGCTCGACCGCGGCGGCGATGGCGGGGTCGAGCATCGCCAGGGACAGCGAGACCTGCACCGGCACCTGGCGCGAGGCCGCCTGCAGCAGGGGCACATCCCGCGCGAGCAGGGTCCCCTTGGTCAGCACGGAGAACGGGGTGCCGGAATCGGCCAGGGCCCGGATGATCCCGGGCATCAGCGCGTAGCGGCCCTCGGCCCGCTGATACGGGTCCGTGTTCGTCCCCAACGCCACCGCCTCGCGGCCCCACGTGGGGCGGGCGAGTTCGGCGCGCAGCACCTCGGCGACGTTGACCTTCACGACGATCTGCCGGTCGAAGTCGGCCCCGGCGTCGAGCTCGAGGAAGGTGTGGGTGCTGCGGGCGTAGCAGTACCGGCAGGCGTGGGTGCAGCCGCGGTACGGGTTCACGGTCCAGCGGAACGGCATGGCCGAGGCGGACGGCACCGAGTTCAGTGCGGTCTTGGCGAGCACCTCATGGAAGGTGACGCCCGCGAACTCCGGGGTGGTGACACTCCGCTGCAGGTCCGAGAGCGGCAGCAGGGCGGCGGAGCCGGCCGGTGTGCCGGCCGTCGCCCGCTGGGCTCCGCCCTCGGACCGCAGGGTCTGCGCTTCCCATCGCATGGCCAGAAGTAGAACACATGTTCGAATCGACCCGCAAGCGTGTTCGAGTCCGGGCGTGGCGCGGGCGCCGAGACGCGCCTACCGTGGTCGCCATGACCTCCCGTGCACCCGCCCCGGCCGCCCGCGTCCTGCTCACGGGCTTCGAGCCCTTCGGCGGCGATGTCCACAACCCGTCGATCGCCGCCGCGCGGGACGCCGTGGGCATCCTGGCGGACCGGGGTGTGACGGCCGAGGCGGTCGAGCTGCCGTGCGCGTTCGGCGCGGCCGGGCCGGCCCTGACCGCGGCCCTCGACCGGGTCCGGCCGGAGGTGGCGATCGCCGTCGG
The DNA here is from genome assembly GCF_022664405.1 of Micrococcus luteus. NCBI lineage: Bacteria > Bacillati > Actinomycetota > Actinomycetes > Micrococcales > Micrococcaceae > Micrococcus > Micrococcus luteus. Next base: position 18,901 of record NZ_JAKRLB010000020.1, read on the forward strand.
GCTGGCCGGCGGCACGGCGACGGTCCGGGTCGAACGGGTGGCCGTGAACCTGCAGGACGCCCGGATCCCGGACAACGCGGGGGAGCAGCCCGTGGACCGGCCCGTGCGCGCCGACGGTCCCGCGGCCCTGTTCGCCACCCTGCCCGCCAAGCGTGCCGTCGCCGCGATCCGGGAGGCCGGCGTCGCCGCGGAGCCGTCCCTGTCCGCGGGCGCGTTCGTGTGCAACCACGTCATGTACGCCCTCCTCGACGCCCCCGGCACCGCCCGGGCCGCCGGCTTCATCCACGTGCCGTGGGACACCGAGCACCGCCCGACGCCGGACACCCCGGCCCTGCCCGCGGCCGACCTGGCGCGCGCGGTGGCCGAGGCCGCCCTGACGGCGCTGGCCGGCGGCCCCGACCTCGACGTCCCCGGCGGCACCCTGCACTGACCTCCCCGGACCCCGGGTCCGCGTCGGCGCGACCGCCCGTGCCCGTCAGCGGCGCGGCCGCAGGCCGCGGACCACGGGCCGCTCGACGTAGCCGCCCAGGGCCAGGCCCGCGCGTCGTTCGAAGACGTTGCGCGACGCCGGATCCCCGGTCCGCCACATCGACCACGCCGCCGCCAGCGCGTACGCCGGCAGGAACGGCAGACCCAGCAGGAGGGCGTACTGGTCCGCATGGCCGGCCTCGTGCCGCCACAGCGCGGGCGTCATGCGCAGGCCGGGGCGGGTGAACACGACGTCGCCGACCGTGAACGCGGCCCCGCCCGGGAACCGGTGCGTCCAGCCGCGGGCCTCGATCAGCCCGTGCGGCCCGGGCCGCAGCGCGCAGCCGGCGACGACGGCGCCCACCAGCCCCAGCGGCGTCGCCAGGTTCCACAGCCCGCGCGCCCGCACGTGCGCCGGAGGCGACGGCCGGGAAGGGGCCGCGGTCATGGCTGTGCCGGGGGATCGGCCTCACCGGCGGGGGACCCGGACGCGGGGACGTCGAAGTAGAGCGGGGCATGGGCGGCGCAGCCCGGGTTGAACGGCGCCCCGCAGGCCGGGCACGCGGGATCGGCGGCGGCCTCGAGGGCGAGATAGGCGGTCACGCTCAGCTCGGTGCGGCACACCCCGCACAGCACGTGCGGCCGGTCGAAGTCGCCGGCCGGCACCGGCACGGCCGGGTGGTCGGCGAGCTCCGCGTGGCAGCGGTGGCAGGACCAGTACGCGGGGCAGCAGGCGAAGCGCAGGGCGACGACGTCCCGCGCCGTGGCGTAATGGGCGCAGCGGGTCTGCGCGTCCAGGCCCACGCCCCGCAGCAGCGGGTCGGTGCCGTCGAGGGAGTCCGGGGCGGTCATGCGCCTCAGCCTAGGCCGGGCGCGTCCGGGGCGGACACTAGACTGACGGGCGTCCCACCGTCCCCCATGCGAAGGTCGTTGCCCTGATGACACCCAGCCCCGAGACCGGCGCGGAGCCCACCGCGCCCGTGGCGGAGATCTCCCCCGTGGACGCGGAGGCGGTGGAGGCCGCCGTGCAGGCCGCGCTCGCCGCGTACGAGGCCGCGGCCGACCTCGATGAGCTCAAGGCCGCCCGCCTGGCCCACACCGGCGACCGGGCCCCCCTGACTCTCGCGAACAAGGCGATCGGCGCTCTGCCCAAGGAGCGCAAGGCGGAGGCCGGCAAGCTCATGGGCGCCGCACGCGGCCGCCTGGGCAAGGCCCTGGCCGCCCGCACCGAGGTGCTCGAGGCGGAGCGGGCCGCGCGGATCCTGCGCGAGGAGACGGTGGACGTGACCACCGCGGTCCGTCGCCGCCGCGTCGGCGCCCGTCACCCGCTCTCGCTGACGATGGACCGTGTCTCGGAGATCTTCGTCGGCATGGGCTGGGAGATCGCGGAGGGCCCCGAGCTCGAGTCCGAGTGGTTCAACTTCGACTCCCTCAACTTCGCGCCGGACCATCCGGCCCGCGAGATGCAGGACACCTTCTTCGTGGCCCCGGCCGAGGCCCACCTGCTGCTGCGCACCCACACCTCCCCGGTGCAGATGCGCTCCCTGCTCGAGCGGGGCGCCCCCACCTACGTGCTGTGCCCGGGTCGCACCTTCCGCACGGACGAGCTGGACGCCACGCACACCCCGGTGTTCCACCAGTTCGAGGGCCTGGCCGTGGACAAGGGCCTGACCATGGCCCACCTGCGCGGCACCCTCGAGTACTTCGCCCGCCAGATGTTCGGGGCCGAGGCGGCCATCCGCCTGCGCCCGAACTTCTTCCCGTTCACCGAGCCCAGCGCCGAGCTGGACATCTGGCACCCCGGCGCCAAGGGCGGGCCCCGCTGGATCGAGTGGGGCGGCTGCGGCATGGTGCACCCGAATGTGCTGCGCGCCGCGGGCCTGGACCCGGAGGAGTACTCCGGGTTCGCGTTCGGCATGGGCGTGGAGCGCACGCTCATGTTCCGCAACGAGGTCCCGGACATGCACGACATGATCGAGGGCGACGTCCGCTTCTCCCAGCACTTCGGAATGGAGGTCTGATCCATGCGCATCCCCCTGGACTGGCTGCGGGAGTTCGTCCCCGTGCCCGCGGAGCACCGTGCCGAGGACGTGATGGCCGACCTCGTCCGCGTCGGCCTCGAGGAGGAGGACGTCCACCGTCCGGCCGCCGAGCTGCAGGGCCCGATCGTCGTCGGGCAGGTGCTCTCCAAGGAGCCCGAGCCGCAGAAGAACGGCAAGACCATCAACTGGTGCTCCGTGCGGGTGGTTCCCGAGGGCGCCGCCCAGCCGCTCACCGGCGAGGGCATCGAGCCCTCCGGCGTGCAGGGCATCGTGTGCGGCGCCCACAACTTCGAGGTCGGGGACAAGGTCGTCGTGACCCTGCCCGGCGCGGTGCTGCCCGGCGACTTCCGCATCAGCCCCCGCAAGACCTACGGCCACGTCTCGGCCGGGATGATCGCCTCCAGCACGGAGCTGGGCATGGGCGACGACGGCACGGACGGGATCATCGTGCTCGGCGACCTCGGGCTCGACCCCGAGCCGGGCACCGACGCCCGGGACGTCCTGGACCTGCACGGCGAGGCCGCCGAGATCAACGTGACGCCCGACCGCGGCTACGCGTTCTCGATGCGCGGCGTCGCGCGCGAGTACGCGCACGCCACCGGCGTGCCCTTCACGGACCCGGCCGCCGCCGTCCACCCGCCGGCGGCCGACGACGCCGGCCCGGCCGTCCGCATCGACGACGACGCGCCGATCCACGGCGAGCCCGGGGCCACCCGCTTCGTCGCCCGCACGGTCTCCGGTGTGGACGCGACCCGTCCGACCCCGCCGTGGCTGGCCGCGCGCCTGCGCCTGGCCGGCATCCGCACCATCTCCCTGCCGGTGGACATCTCCAACTACGTGATGTGGGAGCTGGGCCAGCCCCTGCACTTCTACGACGCGGACACGCTCTCCGGTGAGATCGTGGTGCGTCGCGCGCGGGCCGGAGAGACCCTGACCACCCTCGACGGCAAGGAGCGCGAGCTCGACCCCGAGGACCTGCTCATCACGGACGACTCCGGCCCCATCGGCCTGGCGGGCGTCATGGGCGGGGCCGCCACCGAGGTCACGGACGCCACCACCACGATCGTGGTCGAGTCCGCGAACTTCGACCCGGTGTCGATCGCCCGTACGCGGCGCCGGCACCGCCTGCCCTCGGAGGCGTCGAAGCGCAACGAGCGCGGCGTCGACTGGGAGGTCGCCGACGAGGCGGCCGAGCGGGCCGTCCAGATGCTCGTCGAGCTCGCCGGCGGCACCGCCGAGCCCGGCGTCACCGACGTCGGGACGCGGCCGCAGCCGGCCGTCGTCGAGATGGCCGCCGACTTCCCCTCCGCCCTGGTGGGCGTGGCGTACACGACCGACGAGGTCGTGGAGACGCTGCGCGCCCTGGGCGCCGAGGTGGCCGTGACCGAGGCCGCCGACGGCGCCGCCCCGCGGCTGACCGTGACCGCCCCGTCGTGGCGCACGGACCTGCGCATCCCCGAGGACCTCGCCGAGGAGGTCGCGCGCCTGCGCGGCTACGACGCGATCCCCTCCGTGGTGCCCGTGGCCCCGCCGGGCCGCGGCTTCACCCGCCGCCAGGCCCAGCGTCGCCGCGTGTCGGCCGCGCTCGCGGCCGCGGGTCTCACCGAGGTGCTCGCCTACCCGTTCGTCTCCGAGGAGCAGAACCGGCGTTTCGGGGCGGACTCGGACGCGCAGGGCCAGGTCCCGGCGATGGTGGCCCTGGCCAATCCGATCGCCTCCCAGTACCGGCACCTGCGCCTGTCGCTGCTGCCGGGCCTGGTCGAGACCGCGCGCCGCAACCTCGGCCGCGGCTTCCGCGATCTGGCGCTGTACGAGATGGGGCTGGTCTTCCTGCCCGGCGCGCAGCTGGGCTCGGCGACGATCCCCCCGCGCGCGGTCCATCCCTCCCCCGAGGTCCTCGCCGACCTCGAGGCCGGCATCCCCGCCCAGCCGTGGCACGTGGCCGGTCTGTACGCCGGGCACGACTCGGCGCCCGGGCCGGACCACGCCCCCCGCCCGGTGGACTGGCAGGACGCGGTCGCCGGGGCCCTCGACGTGGCCGACGTCCTCGGCGTCGAGCTGACCGTCCGGCAGGGCCGGCACCACGCGTTCCACCCGGGCCGGGTGGCCGAGCTCGTCGTCGTGACCGAGCACGGGGACCGGGTGGTGGGCGTGGCCGGCGAGCTGCACCCGCAGTGGCTCGAGGCCGAGGATCTGCCCGCCCGCATGAGCGTGTGGGAGCTGGACCTGGACGCGCTGTGCGCCGCGGCGCCCGAGACCGTGGTCGCCGCGCCGCTGTCCACGTTCCCCGTGAGCACGCAGGACGTGGCGCTCGTGGTGGACGAGGCCGTCGTGGCCGGGGACGTGCGCGCGACCCTCGCCGAGGGCGCCGGGGAGCTGCTCGAGGCCGTCGAGCTGTTCGACGTCTACCGGGGCGCGGGCGTGCCGGAGGGGCGGAAGTCCCTCGCGTTCTCCCTGCGGTTCCGCGCCCCCGACCGCACGCTCACCGCGGAGGAGGCCTCCGAGGCCCGCGCCGCGGCCACCGCGCTCGCGGCGCAGCGGCACGGGGCGGTCCAGCGCTGACCGTGTCCGCCGCGACCGGCCCGTGGGGCCTGACGTCGGCCGTCCCCGCCTCGGCGGGGGCGGCCGACGCCGTCTCCGCGCTGCTCGGTCAGGTGCGCACCGCCCTGACGGCGGCCTGGGGCGTGCCGGTGGGGCCGCTCGGGCTCCGGCACGCCTGCGCGGGCTGCGGCTCGGCCGCGCACGGCGTCCCCGCGCTGACCGGCCTGCCTCCCGGCCGGGTCGCGCTCGTCTCGTTCACGCACGTCCGGATGCCCGGCGCCGAGGATCGGGCGCGGATCGGGGCGTGGTGGGCGCCGGCACGGCCCGCCGACGGGCTCGGCCTCGGGGTGGACGTCGAGCGGGCGGACGCCGCGGCCTTCGCGGACGAGGACGGCCTGGGCGGGGTGGGCTTCTCGACGGCGGAGCGCGCCCGGGTGCGGGAGCTCCCCGCCCCCGAGAGGCCCGCCGCGCGGGCCCGGCTGTGGACGCGCAAGGAGGCGCTCGTGAAGGCCGCCGGCACCGGCTTCACGGGCGACCCCGCCGCCGTCGACGCGCTGACCGTGCCGGCCGACGTCGTGCTGGTGGACCTCACCGACCGGCTGCCGGGCGGTCTCCTCGGGGCGCTGGCGCTGCGGGGCCGCTGAGTCGACCGCGCGGGCGCCTCAGCCCGGGAACGGCGGCAGCTCGGGCCGCAGCGTCCACGCGTCGAAGAGCTCGTCCACCTGCGCTCGGCTCACCCCGGCGTGCGGGGCCCACGCGTGCACGTGCGTGCGCAGCCCCAGGGAGTCGACGGTGCCGAACCGGTGCTCCCGCACCCAGGCGCGCAGCATGGAGCCGAAGAGGTCCGTGCCCAGCAGGTGCCGCAGCGCCTCCACGGTGAGCGCGCCGCGCTTGTACACCCAGTCCTCGAACATCTCCTCCGGCCCGGGCTCGGCCAGCGCCTGCTCCACCGGGTGCGCGGCCAGCTTCTGCCAGGCCCGCCGCGCCATCGAGGTGATGCTGGACCGCCCCGAGGCCTCGGCCCACAGCCACTCGGACCAGCAGGCGAAGCCCTCGTGCAGCCACAGGTCGGACCAGCGGCCCAGGGTCACGGCGTTGCCGAACCACTGGTGGGACATCTCGTGGGCGATCAGCCGCTCGGACTCCCACGAGCCGTCCAGGTGGTTGGTGCCGAACAGCGACATGCTCGCGGCCTCGAGCGGGATCTCGAGCTCCTCGTCGGCCACGACCGCGGTGTAGTCCTCGAATGGGTATGGCCCGTAGGCGTCGATGAACGTGGCCATCATGGCCGGCTGGGGGGCAAGGGCCCGGAGGGCCCGCTGCTCGGTCCGCGGGGAGACCACGAGGCGCAGCGGCGGCAGGCCCTCGGCGGGAGGGGCGGCGTCCACGAGCCGGTAGCGGCCGATCTGCACGCTGAGCAGGTAGGCGGGCACGGGCTGGTCGAGCCGCCACCGCCACGTGACCCGCGAGCCGCGCGTGCGCACGGGCGCGCCCACGCCGTTGGCGACGGGCAGGTAGCCCGCGTCGCAGGTGAGGGTGATCTCCGCCGTCGAGCGGGAGGTGGGGGAGTCCACGCACGGCAGCCACGTGGAGGCGCCGTGGGGCTGCCCGGCCACGAGCACGCCGTCCGTGAGCTCCTCCCAGCCGATCGTGCCCCACGGGCTGCGCCGCAGCGTGGGCGTGCCCGCGTAGACCACGGTCAGCTCCACGAGCGTGCCCTCCGGCCGGCTCTCGTCCAGGTCGACGACGAGGCGGCTCGGGGCGCGGCCCGGCTGGGTGAACGAGGAGGCGACGGCGCGGCCGTCGACGACGGCGTCCACCCGGGACACGCGCAGCCGGTACAGGTCCAGCTCGATGCGGCGGCTCTGCTTCGTCAGGCGCACGCGCAGGACGGCGGTGCCGGAGACCCGGTTCGCGGCCAGGCGCACGTCGAGGTCCAGTGCGATGTGCTCGACGGTGGCGGCGTCGGTGCCGACGCCCGGGACGTAGGGATCGGTGCTCATGCTTCCTCTCGGGAGGGGGTGGCCGCGGCGGCGGGGTCGCCGTCAGGACGACGCCACGGGGAGACCGGGTTGCCGAGCCACCACGTGCCGGCGGGCAGCTCCTCGCCGCGCATCACGAGGGACCCGGCGCCGACGGTGGTGCCGCGGCCCAGGCGGGCGGCGGGCAGCACCACGGAGTGGGGGCCGAGGGTGGCGCCGTCCTCCAGGACGACGGCGTCCAGGGACATCACGCGGTCGTGGAACAGGTGGGTCTGGACGACGCAGCCGCGGTTCACGGTGGCGCCGTCGCCGAGCTCCACGAGGTCGGCCTCGGGCAGCCAGTAGGACTCGACCCAGGCGCCGTGGCCGATGCGGGCGCCCATCGCGCGCAGGAACCAGACCAGGGCGGGGGTGCCGGCCGCGGCCCGGCTGAACCACGGGGCGGCGAGGAACTCGGTGAAGGTGTCCGCGACCTCGTTGCGCCAGATGAACGAGGACCACAGCGGGTGCTCGCCCGCGCGGATCCGGCCGACGAAGACCCGCTTGGCGAGCACGGTCAGGCTCGCCGCGACCGCGCCGGCCGCGAGCAGGACGACGCCGCCCAGGACGAAGGCCAGCGCCCACGTGCCGACCGCGATGAGGGCGGCCAGCGTCGCGCCGACGGCGAGGGACAGGGCCACGTGCAACCACACCGGGATCGCGCGCAGCAGCTCCCAGGCGGTGCGGGCGGCCTTGAGTCGGGCCGGCGGGTCGTAGGTGAGGGCGGCGTCTGCGGTGACCTCGTTGCGGCGCAGGCGCACGGGCGGGGAGCCCATCCAGGACGTGCCCGCCTTGGTCTTGGCCGGGGTGGTGGACAGCACCGCCACGAGCGAGTCGCGGCGCAGGGTGCGGCCGCCGGGCACCATGCCGGAGTTGCCCACGAACGAGCGCTTGCCGACCTTCGCGGGGGCCACGTGCATCCACCCGCCGTCGAGGGAGTAGGAGGAGACCATCGTGTCGTCGGCGAGGAACGCGCCGTCGCCCACGCGGGTCATGCAGGGCAGGAGCACCACGGTGGAGGCCTCGACGCCGCGGCCCACCTCGGCGCCCAGCAGGCGCAGCCACGTCGGCGTGAAGCGGGAGGCGTAGATCGGGAACAGCTGGTCGCGGGCGGCGTCGAGGACGCGCTCGGTGGCCCACACCTGCCAGCCGACCCGGGAGCGCACGGGGTGGTGCCCCTCCGTGATGCCGAGCGCGAGCAGGCGCACGGTGACGAGCACGAGCAGCATCTGGGTCAGGAACCAGACGCCGGCCACCAGGGGGCTTGCGGCCAGCAGGCGCGCCGCGGTGGTCCCGACGGCGGCCAGCGGCCCCGCCTCCGGGGCCGGCGGCCACCAGGTCAGCGACCACGCGGCCACCGCGGCCGCCGCGGCGGCGGAGACGAGCGGAAGGAGGGAGATGAGGGTCGAGAGGACGGTCGCCATCAGGCGCCAGCCCGGGGTCTCCCGCGGCGCCTCGGCGGGGCCGCGGGACTTCACCTTGCCCACCTTGACGGCGGGGGAGCCGGCGTGGCGCTGGCCGCCGCGCACCCGCCCGGCGACGGTGGACCCGGCCTCGACGTGCGCCCCGGCGCCGACCTGGGCGCCCGGCAGGAGCGTGGAGCGGGCGCCCACGACGGCGTCCGCGCCGATGCGCACCTCGCCGAGCCGGACGACGTCGCCGTCGACCCAGTAGCCGGACAGGTCCACCTCAGGCTCGATCGCGGCGCCCTCCTCGACCGTGAGCATGCCGGTGACCGGTGGCACGGTGTGCATGTCCACGTCCTTGCCGATCCGGTTGCCCAGCAGTCGCGCGTAGGCGGGCACCCACGTGGCGCCGGCCAGCGAGTAGGGGTCCACGAGGTCGCTGATCTGCTGGGCGAGCCACAGGCGCAGGTGGACGCGGCCACCGCGCGGGTAGGACCCGGGGCTCACGCCGCGCAGCAGCAGCCGGGCCGTCGCGGCGGTGAGCAGCATGCGGCCGGGCACGGTCACCACCAGCAGACCGGCCACGATCAGCACCCACCACGGCACGGTGGGCAGCCCGGGCGCGAGCCCGGAGAGCGTCAGCAGGTTCAGGGCCAGGCCGGTCCACACGCCCAGGCGCAGGGCGGGCAGGACGAACACGGGCAGTCCCACGAGGGTCTGGACCCACTGGGTGCGGTGGCGGGTGCGGTCGACGTGCCGGTCGTGCACCTCGATGCCGCGGGGGCCGTCGTCGCCCACGACGGCGGCCACGAGGGCCCCGGCGGTGGGGTTGCGGTAGACGTCCTGGACGGTCACGGCCGGGTGGCGCAGGCGCAGGCGGGCCACGAGCTGGGCAGCGGCGAGCGAGCCGCCGCCGGCCTCGAAGAAGTCGGTGTCGGCGTCCTTGGGGGGCGCGCCGAGCACGTCCGCCCACTGGCGCAGCACCCAGCCGTCGGCGGTGTCCTCGTTCGGCTGGGGCGCGTCCTCGTCCACCTCGGCGCCGGGCAGGGGCCACGGCAGCGCGTGGCGGTCCACCTTGCCGGAGGTCTTCGTGGGCAGGGAGTCCACGACGGCCAGCCGGGGCACGAGGGCGGCCGGCAGCTCCGCCGCGAGGTGCTCGCGGGCCATGTGCAGGTCGAGCTCGGCCTCGGGGTCCGCGGGGACGAGGTAGCCGACGAGGATCTGGTGGCCCGCCGGGGTGGTCTGCACGGCCGCGGCGCCGCCGTGGACGCCGGGCAGGGCCTGGAGGGCCGCGTCCACCTCGCCGAGCTCGATGCGGCGGCCGCCGAGCTTCACCTGGTCGTCGGCGCGGCCGACGAACAGCAGGCCCTCCGGCTCGAAGACCACGAGGTCACCGGAGCGGTAGGCACGCTCCCAGCCGAGGGAGGGCATGGGGGCGTACTTCTCGGCGTCCTTGGCCGGGTCGAGGTAGCGGGCCAGGCCGACGCCGCCGATGATCAGCTCGCCCGTCTCGCCCTCGGCCACGGGCAGCGTGGTCTGCGGGTCGACGACGGCCAGGTCCCAGCCGTCCAGGGGCAGGCCGATGCGGACCGGGCCGAGACCCGTGAGCGGGGCCGCGCACGCGACGACGGTGGCCTCCGTGGGGCCGTAGGTGTTCCAGACCTCGCGGCCGTCCTCCGCCAGGCGCGCGGCGAGCTCGGGCGGGCAGGCCTCGCCGCCGAAGATCAGCAGCCGGACGTTGTCCATGGCCTCGGTGGGCCACATCGCGGCGAGGGTCGGCACGGTGGACACGGCGGTGATGCGCCGCTCGGCGAGCCACGGGCCGAGGTCCATGCCGGAGCGCACGAGCGAGCGGGGGGCCGGGACCAGGCACGCACCGTGACGCCAGGCGAGCCACATCTCCTCGCACGAGGCGTCGAACGCGACGGACAGTCCCGCCAGCACGCGGTCGCCCGGGGCGAGCGGATCGTCCGCCAGGAAGATCCGCGCCTCGGCGTCCACGAAGGCCGCGGCCGAGCGGTGGCTCACCGCCACGCCCTTGGGGGTGCCCGTCGAGCCAGAGGTGAAGATGATCCACGCGTCGTCCTCGAGCCCGGGGGCGCGGGCCTCCGCGGCCGGGTCCGCGGTGTGCTCGGGGTGCGGGGCGTAGACCCGCTCGTCGGTGAGGACGCCGGCCACCTTCGCCTCGCCGAACACGAGGCGGGCGCGCTCCTCCGGATCGTCCGCGTCCACGGGGACGTAGGCCGCGCCGGCGGCGAGCACGCCGAGGATCGAGACGTACAGCGCGGCCGTGCCCGAGGCGATCCGCACGCCGACCCGGTCTCCCGCCCGCACGCCGGCGGCCCACAGGTGGCGGGCGGTCTCGTCGACGCGCTCCCGCAGCTCCGCGTACGTCAGCGGCTCGACGCCGTCGTCCAGGGCGGTCGCGTCCGGGTGCTCGCGCGCCGTGGCGTCGAAGAGCTCCACGAGCGTCCGGGCGGGCGGGGTGCGCTCGGAGCCGGGCAGCTGCGGCCGATGCGGCGCGCCCGCGGGGTCGAGGGGGACGGAGGGCGGGGTGGGCGCGGCGGACGAAAGGGACACAGGGGCCTCCGGGGGTGTGAGCGGCAAACCGAGGGTCGGACGCGGACCAGGCCGCAGCGGGACATTCTATGCCCCGCCCGCGGCCGCGCGGGGCGCCTGGAAGGCACCGGGCGGGTCCGGCTCAGGACAGGGTGAGCAGCACCTTGCCCGTCGTCGACCGGGACTCGAGTGCGGCGTGCGCGGCGGCCGCGTCCGCCAGCGGGAAGCGCTCGCCGATCCGTACGTCGAGCTCGCCGGAGGCCCACGCCCCGAACACCTCTCCACCACGCCAGCGGGTCTCCTCGCCCGTGCGCGTGTAGTGCACCAGCGAGGGCCGGGTGACGTACAGCGAGCCGGCCGCGTTGAGCCGCTGCAGGTCGAAGGGGGGCACCTGCCCGGAGGCCCCGCCGAAGAGCACGAGTGTGCCGCGCACGCGCAGCACCTCGAGCGAGGTGTCGAAGGTGTCCTTCCCCACGCCGTCGTACACGGCGTGCGCGCCCTCGCCGTCGGTCAGCTCCGCCACCGTGGCGGCGAGGTCCGGATAGTCCACCGCGGCGACGGCGCCCGCGCCCCGGGACAGCTCCCGCTTCTCCTCCGTGGACGCCGTGGTGACCACGCGGGCGCCGCGGGCCGTCGCGAGCTGGGTGAGCAGGAGCCCCACCCCGCCGGCACCGGCCGTCACGACCACCGTGTGGCCCTCCTCCACCGGGAAGGTGGACCGGCAGAGGTAGTGGGCCGTCATGCCCTGCAGCGGAAGGGCGGCGGCCTCGGCCAGGTCGATGCCCTCCGGGACGGTGAGGAGACGATCCGCGGGGGCGGTGAAGTGCTCGGCGTACGCACCGGTGGCCGTCGCGGTGGCGACACGGGCCCCCAGGAGCCCGGCGTCCACGCCCTCGCCGAGCGCGACGACCTCGCCGGAGCCCTCCGTACCGGGGGTGAAGGGCAGGTCCATCGTGTAGACCCCGGAGCGCTGGTACGTCTCGATGAAGTTCAGGCCCGCCGCGGCGGTGCGCACCAGCACGTGCCCCGGCGCGGGGGAGGGCACCTCCGTCTCGGTCCACTGCAGGACCTCGGGGCCGCCCGTGGCGGACACGACGACGGCGTGGTGGGTGCGGGGGACGGCGGGGGTGTTCGCAGTGGTCATGGCCCCACTCTAGGAGCGGGCCGGGCCATCCGGCCCGGCCCGAGGGACCCGAGGCGCCGCATAGATATTCGGTGCAACGCATATCTGCGCTAGGATGAAGCCATGACCCACACCGTCGCCGTCTCCGGAGCCAGCGGCTACGCCGGGGGAGAGGCCCTGCGCCTGCTCGCCGGCCACCCGTCCGTCACCGTCGGAGCCATCACGGCCCACTCGAACGCGGGGGAGCGCCTCGGCGCTCTCCAGCCGCACCTGCACGCCCTGGCGGACCGCGTCCTCGCCGAGACCACCGCGGAGGTCCTCGCCGGCCACGACGTCGTGATCCTCGCGCTGCCCCACGGGGCCTCCGGGGCGCTGGCGGCCGAGATCGCAGAGCGATCCCCGGACACCCTGGTGATCGACGCGGGCGCCGACCACCGCCTCGAGTCCGCCGCAGACTGGGAGGCCTTCTACGGCACCGCGCACGCCGGGACCTGGCCCTACGGCCTGCCCGAGCTGCCCGGTCAGCGTGAGCGACTCGCCGGCACCCGCCGCATCGCCGTCCCCGGGTGCTACCCGACCACCTCGATCCTCGCCCTCGCGCCCGGCTTCGCCGCGGGGCTGCTCGAGCCGCAGGACGTGGTGATCGTCGCCGCCTCGGGCACCTCCGGGGCGGGCAAGGCGCTCAAGCCGCACCTGCTCGGCGCCGAGGTCATGGGAGGGATGAGCCCGTACGGCGTCGGCGGCGGGCACCGGCACACCCCGGAGATCGAGCAGGGCCTGGCCCAGGCGGCCGGCGAGCCGGTCCGCGTCTCCTTCACGCCCACGCTCGCGCCGATGTCGCGCGGCATCCTCGCGACGGCCACGGCGCGGCTGCGCCCCGGCGTCGCCGCCGCGGACGTGCGCGACGCATGGGCCGAGGCCTACGGCGGCGAACGCTTCGTGCACCTGCTGCCCGAGGGCCAGTGGCCCACCACGAAGGCGGTCCTCGGCTCCAACCACGTGCAGCTGCAGCTCGCCGTGGACGAGCGGGCCGGCCGCGTGATCGTCTGCGCGGCGCTCGACAACCTCACCAAGGGCACGGCCGGCGGCGCCGTGCAGTCCATGAACATCGCCCTGGGCCTGCCGGAGCAGGCGGGGCTCGAACAGCAGGGGGTCGCACCGTGAGCGTCACCGCGGCACAGGGGTTCCGGGCGGCCGGCGTCACCGCGGGGCTGAAGGCCTCGGGCACGCCCGACGTCGCCGTCGTCGTCAACGAGGGCCCGCGCCGCGCGGCGGCCGCCGTCCTCACCGAGAACCGGGTGGCGGCCGCCCCCGTGGTCTGGACCCGCCGCGCCGTGCGGGACGGCCGCGCGACCGCGGTCGTCCTGAACTCCGGCGGGGCGAACGCGGCCACCGGCGCCGAGGGCCTCGCGGACGCCCGTCGCACCGCCGAGCACGCGGCCGCGGCCCTCGCGACCGCCGCCGACGACGTGCTCGTCTGCTCGACCGGCCTCATCGGCGAACGCCTGCCGATGGACACCCTCACCGCGGGCGTGTCCGAGGCGGTCGCCGCCCTCAGTCCGGACGGCGGCGAGGACGCCGCCGTCGCGATCAAGACCACGGACACCGTGGCCAAGACCGCCGTGGCCCGCGGCGCGGGCTTCACCGTGGGCGGCATGGCCAAGGGGGCGGGCATGCTGGCACCCGGCATGGCCACCATGCTCAGCGTCATCACCACGGACGCCGACGTCCCCGCCCCCGCCCTCGACGCGGCCCTGCGCGAGGCCGTGCGCGCCACCTTCAACCGGGTCGACTCGGACGGGTGCATGTCCACCAACGACACCGTGATCCTGCTGGCCTCGGGCGCGTCCGGGACCGCGCCCGAGCCCGAGGCGTTCGCCGCGGCCCTCCACGAGGTCTGCGCGGACCTGTCCCGCCAGCTCGTCGCCGACGCCGAGGGCGCCCGGCACGACATCGCCGTGCGCGTGGTCCACGCCGAGACCGAGGAAGCGGCCGAGGCCGTCGCCCGCGCCGTCGGCCGCTCCAACCTGTTCAAGACCGCGATCTTCGGCCAGGACCCGAACTGGGGACGCGTGATCGCCGCCGTCGGCACGGTCCCGGAGTCGGTCGCCGCCTTCGACCCGTACGCCCTCGACGTGCGCTTCAACGGCGTCCAGGTGTGCCGCGCCTCCGGTGTGGGGGAGGACCGCTCCCGCGTGGACCTGACGGCCCGCGAGGTGCTCGTCGAGGTCGACCTGCACGCCGGCGACGCCGAGGCCACGGTCTGGACCAACGACCTGACGCACGACTACGTCCACGAGAACTCCGCCTACTCCACGTGAGGACCCCCAGCATGAGCCCGCACACCGACCCGGCCACGGCGGCCGCACCCGTCCTGTCCACCGCGGACCGGCTCGACCGCGCCGAGTCCAAGGCGGAGGTCCTCGTCGAGGCCCTGCCCTGGATCCGGCGGTTCGCCGGCACCGTCATGGTCGTCAAGTACGGCGGCAACGCCATGGTGTCGGAGGAGCTGCGCCGGGCGTTCGCCGAGGACATCGTGTTCCTGCACCACGTGGGGGTCCACCCCGTGGTGGTGCACGGCGGCGGCCCGCAGATCAACGCGATGCTCGACCGCCTCGGCATCGCGTCCGAGTTCCGCGGCGGCCTGCGCGTGACCACCGAGGAGGCCATGGACGTGGTCCGCATGGTGCTCACGGGACAGGTGGGCCGCGAGCTGGTCGGCCTCGTGAACTCCCACGGCCCGTACGCCGTCGGCTTCTCCGGCGAGGACGCGGGGCTGCTGCGCGCCCGCCGCACGGGCGCCGTCGTGGACGGGCAGGAGGTGGACCTCGGCCTCGTGGGCGAGGTCACCGGCGTCGACCCGACCGCGATCCTCGACGTGATCGAGTCCGGGCGGATCCCCGTGGTCTCGTCGGTCGCCCCCGAGATCGACGACGACGGCCAGCCCACCGGGCAGGTCCTCAACGTCAATGCGGACACCGCCGCCGCGGCCCTGGCCGCCGCCCTCGGCGCCGCGAAGCTCGTGCTGCTCACCGACGTCGAGGGCCTCTACGCGGACTGGCCGGACCGGGACTCCCTCATCAGCTCGCTCACCGCCGCCCAGCTGCGTGCGCTGCTGCCCTCCCTGGCCTCCGGGATGATCCCGAAGATGGCCGCGTGCCTGGCGGCCGTCGACGCCGGCGTGCAGCGCGCCCACGTCGTGGACGGCCGCCGCCCCCACTCGATGCTGCTGGAGGTCTTCACCTCCGCGGGCGTCGGCACCCAGGTGGTGCCCGACGCCGAACCCACCGCCCCGACCACCCCCGAGGAGGACGCATGAGCACCGACCAGTCCGCGCTGCTGGAGCGCTACCACGCCGCCCTGACCGGCGTCTTCGGCCGCCCCACCCGCGTGCTCGTGCGCGGCGAGGGGGTCCACGTGTGGGACGCCGACGGCCGGCGCTACACGGACCTGCTGGCCGGCATCGCCGTGAATGCGCTCGGCCACGGCCACCCGGCGCTGGTGCGGGCCGTGTCCGAGCAGATCGCCACGCTCGGCCACGTGTCCAACCTCTTCACGTCCGAGCCGCAGATCCGCCTGGCCGAGCGCCTGCTGGAACTGGCCGGCGTGCCCGCGGGCTCCACCGTGTTCTTCGCGAACTCCGGCACGGAGGCCAACGAGGCCGCGTTCAAGCTCGCCCGCCGCCACGGTGCGGACGACCCGTCCGGCCGCCGGACGCGGGTGATCGCGCTCGAGCGGGCCTTCCACGGCCGCACGATGGGCGCCCTCGCGCTCACGCACAAGGAGGCCTACCGGGCGCCCTTCGAGCCGCTGCCCGGCGGCGTGGAGCACGTGCCGGGCGGGGACGCCGCAGCCCTGCGGGCGGCCCTGGCCCCGGACGACGACGGCGCCACCGTCGCCGCCGTCATCCTCGAGCCGGTCCAGGGCGAGGCCGGCGTGCACGGCTGGCCGGCCGGCTACCTGGCCGAGGTGCGGGCCGCGACCCGCGAGGCCGGCGCCCTGATGATCCTCGACGAGGTGCAGTCCGGCGTGGGCCGCACCGGCACGTGGTTCGGCTTCCAGAACCCGGCCGTCACCGGTGCGGCAGAGCCGGTGGTGCCCGACGCCTTCACCCTGGCGAAGGGACTGGGCGGCGGCGTGCCGATCGGGGCGCTCGTGTGCGTCGGCCCCGCCGTCTCCAGGCTGCTCACCGCCGGCCAGCACGGCACCACGTTCGGCGGCAACCCCCTGGCCACCGCCGCGGGCCTGGCCGTGCTCCAGACCGTCGAGGACGAGGGCCTGCTCGGCCACGTCCGCGCCGCGGGCGAGGCCGTGGCCGCCCTGCTGGAGGACCTGCCCGAGGTGGCCGCGGTGCGCGGTCACGGCCTGTGGATCGGCGTCGACCTGGCCGACCCCGCGGGACCGGTCCCGGCCGGCGGGCTGGCCCCCGCCGTCGTCGCCGCCGGCCTCGAGGCGGGCTGGATCCTCAACGCCACCGGCCCGTCCACCCTGCGCCTGGCCCCGCCGCTCACCGTGCCCGTGGCCGAGCTCGAGCGCTTCGCCGCCGCCCTGCCCGGGCTCGTGGCCGCCGCCCTGACCCCCGCCGAAGGAGACCGCCCATGACCCCCGCCACCGCCGTCCGCCACTTCCTGGTGGACACGGACCTCACCCCGGCCGAGCAGGCCGAGGTGCTCGACCTCGCCGCGCAGATGAAGGCCGACCGGTTCCGGCACCGCCCGCTGGCCGGGCCCCGGACCGGCATCGTGTTCTTCGACAAGACCTCCACGCGCACCCGCGTCTCGTTCGCGGCCGGCATCGCCGAGCTCGGCGGGACGCCCTTGATCGTGAACCCGGGGGAGTCGCAGCTGGGCCACAAGGAGTCCGTGGCGGACACGGCCCGCGTGCTGGAGCGGATGGTCGGCGTCATCGTCTGGCGCACGTTCGCGCAGGCCGGTCTCGAGGAGATGGCCGCCCATTCCTCGGTGCCCGTGGTCAATGCGCTCAGCGACGACTACCACCCCTGTCAGATCCTCGCCGACCTGCTGACGGTGCGCGAGCACCTCGGCGGCACGGCGGGCCGCACTCTGACGTATCTGGGGGACGCGGCGAACAACATGGCCCACTCGTATCTGCTCGGCTGCGCGACGGCCGGCATGCACGTGCGGGTCGCCGGCCCCGAGGGGCACCTGCCTGCCGAGGACGTCGTGGCCGCCGCCCGACGGCGGGCGGCGGAGACGGGCGGTTCCGTCCTCGTCACGACGGACGCGGCCGAGGCCCTGGCGGGCGCGGACGTCGTCGTGACCGACACGTGGGTGTCCATGGGCCAGGAGGAGGAGAAGGAGGCCCGCCTGGCGCTGTTCCGGGACTACCAGGTGGACGCCGCCGCGATGGCGCGGGCGGCCGACGACGCGATCTTCCTGCACTGCCTGCCCGCGTACCGGGGCTACGAGGTCACGGCCGAGGTGATCGACGGGCCGCGGTCCGTGGTGTTCGACGAGGCCGAGAACCGGCTGCACGCGCAGAAGGCGCTCATCGCCTGGCTGCTGTACCGCTCCGGCCTGGCCGAGGAGCCGCGCTGATGGCCGCCCCCACGACGAAGATCGCCCGTCAGGCCGCGATCCGGGAGATCCTGGCCACCCGGGGCATCCGCTCCCAGGCCGAACTCTCGGACGCCCTGGGCGATCGCGGGCTGTCCGTCACCCAGGGCACGCTCTCGCGGGACCTGGTGGACCTCGGCGCGGTGCGGACGCGCGGGCCGGCCGGCATGGTCTACGCCCTTCCGGCGGAGGGCGACGACGCCGCCGTGCCGGGCCGCGGCTCGGACGCGCAGCTGAATCGCCTGGCGAGCATGGCCCGCGAGCTGCTCGTCTCCGCCGAGCCCACCGCGAACCTCGTGGTCCTGCGCACGCCCCCGGGCGCGGCGCAGTTCCTGGCCAGCGTGATCGACCAGGCGCGCGTGGAGCACGTGATGGGCACGATCGCCGGCGACGACACCATCCTCCTCATCACCACGGGGACCACGTCCGCCCCGGCCGTCGCGGCCCACCTGCTGGGTCTGGCGGGCTAACCGACCCGTCCGGCCCCGCCCGCGCGGGTGACGGGCACCAGGCACGAGGAAGGCCCCCGCCGACGGCGGGGGCCTTCCTCGTGTGGTACCGGTCCGGGGGACCGGTCAGGCGTCTCAGGCCTGCGGCAGGACGAGCTCCTGGCCGACGTAGATCACGGCGGCGTCGGAGACGGCGCCCTTGTTGGCCTCGTAGAGGGCGGTCCAGCCACCCTCCACCTCGTACTCGTTGGCGAGCTTCCAGAGGGAGTCACCGGACTTGACGACGATGGTCTCGGCCTCGGCGACGACGGCCTGCTCCGCGGCAGCGGCCTGCTCAGCGGCGGCAGCCTTCTGAGCGGCGGCCTTCTCCGCGGCGGCAGCCTTCTGAGCGGCAGCCTTCTCCGCGGCGGCGGCACGCTGGGCAGCGGCCTTGTCGGCGGCGGCCTGCTCGGCAGCAGCCTGCTCGGCGGCCCAGCGCTCGGCGGCGGCCTGGTCGGCAGCAGCCTGCTCGGCGGCCCAGCGCTCGGCGGCGGCCTGGTCGGCAGCAGCCTGCTCGGCGGCCCAGCGCTCGGCGGCGGCCTGGTCGGCAGCAGCCTGCTCAGCAGCGGCCTGCTCAGCAGCAGCCTCGTCGGCGGCGGACTGGCGCTGCACGGTGGCGGTGCGCTCCACGGCGACCGGGGCGGCCTCGGTGGCGTCCACGTCACCGGCGTCCGCGTCAGCCTGGGTCAGGCCCAGCTTCTGCGAGCACAGCGGCCAGGCGCCCCAGCCCTGCAGGTCCTGGAGGATCTCGGCGCGCTTGATCTGCTCGGCCTTGGAGGCCTGGTGCGGGTAGCCCTCGCCGCCGACGGCCTGCCAGGAGGACAGGGTGAACTGCACGCCGCCGTAGAAGCCGTTGCCGGTGTTGATGTCCCAGGTGCCGTTGGACTCGCACTCGGCGAGGCGGTCCCAGGTGTCCACGGTGGCGGCCTGGGCCAGGGCGGAGAAGCCCACGGCGGCGGCGCCGGCGAGGGTCATGCCCGCAACGATCGAGGCGGTGGCACGGCGGGAGCGGGTGGCGGAAGTGGTGAAGAGAGTCATGGTGTCCATGGCGAGTCCTCGCTGATCGGTGGCCGAGGCACACCGGGGTCGTCCTTCTCCTTGGTCGGGTCATGCCCTCCGTCGGTTCGAGACGACCCAGCAGCGGGCGACCGTCGGAGGGGGTTCGATGTCGTGGCCTCCCCGTCCCCGACCTCTCGGTCAGATCACGGTTCGATCACGAATCGGCTACGGAAGAGTCAACGACGGGAGCCCCCCTCGCGTCAAATCATGGGTCGACGAATTCTTGCCCGTCCGTCTCACATTTGAGATCAGGTGACGAATCGCTCCCTGAGGCGGGAGTACGTGGACGAAATGCACGCCACTGCCCGCATTGGATCTTAGGGCGTCTGATTGGACAGTGTGGACAACCTCCGTCACAGGGGCGTGGGCGAAGGTCACGATCGACGGTCGAAGCCGTGACCGGCGTCGCGTTCGACCCGAACTTCGAGCGCGGGGCCATGGTTGCGGGTGGCCGCCGCGGTGGGCGCAGAGGGGCTGCGCAGGATCCATCAGGAGCTGATATTCCGTCAGTTGCATATTTATTCAAGACCCGGGTAGGATCGTCGCCGAGCACGCCTCCGACGGCCACGTGCCGCGCTCGGAGACCCCCCTATATAAAGAGGAGAAAACGTGAAGGAACGCATCATCCTTGCCTACTCGGGCGGCCTGGACACCTCCGTGGCCATCGGCTGGATCGCCGAGGCCACGGGCGCCGAGGTCGTCGCCGTCGCGGTCGACGTGGGCCAGGGGGGCGAGTCCCTCGAGACGATCCGCCAGCGCGCCCTGGACTGCGGCGCCGTCGAGGCCTACGTCGCCGACGCGCGTGACGAGTTCGCCGAGCAGTACTGCATGCCCACGCTCAAGGCCAACGCCCTCTACATGGACGCCTACCCGCTGGTCTCCGCGATCTCGCGCCCGGTGATCTCCCGCCACCTGGTCGCGGCGGCCCGCCAGTTCGGCGCCTCGACGGTGGCGCACGGCTGCACCGGCAAGGGCAACGACCAGGTCCGCTTCGAGGTCTCCATCCAGACCCTCGGCCCCGACCTGAAGTGCATCGCGCCGGTGCGCGACCTCGCCCTGACCCGTGAGAAGGCCATCGAGTACGCCGAGCGCAACGACCTGCCGATCGTCACCACCAAGAAGAACCCGTTCTCGATCGACCAGAACGTGTGGGGCCGCGCCGTCGAGACCGGCTTCCTCGAGGACATCTGGAACGGCCCCACGAAGGACGTCTACGACTACACGGACGACCCCGCCTTCCCGCCGGCGCCGGACGTGGTCACGATCGCCTTCGAGCGCGGCGTCCCCACGGCCCTCGACGGTCGCGCGCTGAGCCCGCTGGAGATCATCGAGGAGCTCAACCGCCGGGCCGGTGCCCAGGGCGTGGGCCGGATCGACATCGTCGAGGACCGCCTCGTGGGCATCAAGTCCCGTGAGATCTACGAGGCACCGGGCGCCATGGCGCTGATCGCGGCCCACCGTGAGCTCGAGAACGTCACCCTGGAGCGGGAACAGGCGCGCTTCAAGAAGCATGTGGACCAGCGTTGGACCGAGCTGGTCTACGACGGCCAGTGGTACTCCCCGCTGAAGCGGAACCTGGACACGTTCATCGACGCGACCCAGGAGCACGTCAACGGTGAGATCCGCCTGGAGCTCCACGGCGGCCGTGCCACGGTGCAGGGTCGCCGGTCCGAGACCGGCCTGTACGACTTCAACCTCGCCACGTACGACGAGGGCGACTCGTTCGACCAGTCCTCGGCCCGCGGGTTCATCGACATCTTCGGCCTGTCCGCGAAGACGGCCTCGGAGCGCGAGCAGCGCCTGCGCGGCGGCGACGACCTCCAGGACGTCGCCCGCCTGTCCAACGACTGACCCCGCACGCCCCGCGCACGACGGCGGCCCGCCCGCGCCCGGGCCGGCCGCCGTCGGCCTGTCACCGACCTCGAGGAGACCTTCGATGACCGAGAACACCGACGCCCGCCACGGGACCAACGAGGGCGCCCTGTGGGGCGGCCGCTTCGCCGGCGGCCCTTCCGAGGCGCTCGCCGCGCTCAGCAAGTCCACGCACTTCGACTGGCGCCTGGCGCCCTATGACATCGCCGGCTCCCGTGCCCACGCCCGGGTGCTGCACACCGCCGGTCTGCTCAGTGCGGACGACCTGGACGGGATGATCGCGGCCCTCGACCGGCTCGAGGCGGACGTGCGTTCCGGTGCCTACACCCCGGCGGCGTCCGATGAGGACGTGCACGGCTCGCTCGAGCGCGGCCTCATCGAGCGGGCCGGTCCCGAGCTCGGCGGCCGCCTGCGGGCCGGCCGATCCCGCAACGACCAGGTCGCCACCCTCGGCCGGATGTTCCTGCGCGACCACGCCCGCATCATCGCGCGGGGCGTGATCGCCACGGTGGACGCGCTGCTCGATCAGGCGCGGGCGCACCCGTACGCGCCGATGCCGGGCCGCACCCACCTGCAGCACGCGCAGCCCGTCCTGCTCTCGCACCACCTGCTCGCGCACGCCTGGGCGTTCGCGCGGGACCTGCAGCGGCTCGTGGACTGGGACGCGCGCGCGGCCGTCTCGCCGTACGGCTCCGGGGCCCTGGCCGGCTCCTCCCTGGGTCTGGACCCGAACGCCGTGGCCACCGAGCTCGGCTTCGAGTCGGCCGTGTGGAACTCGATCGACGGCACCGCCGCCCGCGACGTGTACGCGGAGTTCGCGTGGGTCGCCGCGATGGTCGGCGTCGACCTGTCCCGCATCTCGGAGGAGGTCATCTTCTGGGCCACCAAGGAGGCGGGCTTCGTGACGCTGCACGACGCGTACTCCACGGGGTCCTCGATCATGCCGCAGAAGAAGAACCCGGACGTCGCCGAGCTGGCCCGCGGCAAGTCCGGCCGCCTCATCGGCGACCTCACGGGGCTGCTGGCCACGCTCAAGGGCATGCCGCTGGCCTACAACCGCGACCTGCAGGAGGACAAGGAGCCCGTCTTCGACGCCGCGGACACCCTCGAGCTGCTGCTGCCCGCCGTCTCCGGGATGATCGCCACCCTCGAGTTCCAGACGGAGCGCATGGCGGAGCTGGCCCCGCAGGGCTTCGCGCTGGCCACCGACGTCGCCGAGTGGCTCGTCCGCCAGGGGGTCCCGTTCCGCGAGGCCCACGAGCTGTCGGGCGAGGCCGTGAAGGCGGCCGAGGCCCGGGGCGTGGAGCTGTGGGACCTCACGGACGACGAGTACGCGGCCATCTCGCCGGCGCTGACCCCGCAGGTCCGCGAGGTGCTCAGCACGGAGGGCTCGCTCGCCTCTCGCGACGCCCAGGGCGGGACCGCGCCGACGGCCGTCGCGGCGCAGATCGGGGCGCTCGAGGACGCCCTGGCGCCGCTGCGCCGCTGGGCCGACACGCCGGGCTCCGTCGTCGACGCCCGCTGACGCGGTCGCCCGGCCGAGGCGGCGCCGACCGGGCCGGACGCGGCGGCGCCCCCAGGGCACCGCCGCGTCACCCGCCGTTCACCGCGGTCGGCGTAGCATGGGTGGTCACTTTTCCGCCGGGCGGGCCGCAGCGTGGTCCGCCCCTCACCGCACCGCGAGGGCCCCCGATGACCGATACCGTGTCCGTCCGCCAGTCCGAGCTCGACCTCGAGCGGGGTCGGGTCGCCGAGCGGTACGCCCGCCTCGACGCCCTGCGTGAGGAGAAGGAGCGCCAGCTCGCGGCCGTGCGCCGGACCGGCCCGCAGGGGTCGCTGCAGAACCACTCCGAGCGCGACGCCTTCGCCAGCCTCTACGAGGACCGACTCGCCCAGCTCTACGCCGTGGACGACCGCCTCGTCTTCGGCCGGCTCGACCTCGACGCCGAGCGGGAGGGTGGGGCCGACGAGCAGCGGTACATCGGGCGCATCGGCCTCACCACCGAGGACCACGAGCGCCTCCTCGTCGACTGGCGCGCGGCCGAGGCCGGCGCCTTCTACCAGGCGACGGCGGCCCACCGGGGCCGCGTGCGCCGTCGTCGTCACCTGATGCTGCGGGGGCGCGAGGTGCGCGACCTCGAGGACGACATCCTGGACCCGACGCTGCTGGGCGAGGACGGCGTGCGCGCCGATGCCCAGGGTGCGCTGCTGGCCGCCGTCACCGCCCGACGCACGGGACGGATGGGGGACATCGTCGCCACGATCCAGGCGGAGCAGGACGAGGTGATCCGCGCGCCCCTGCCCGGGGCGGTCGTGGTGCAGGGCGGGCCCGGCACGGGGAAGACCGCCGTCGCCCTGCACCGCGCCGCCTACCTGCTGTACACCCACCGGGAGCGCCTCGCGCGCTCGGGCGTGCTGATCGTCGGCCCGTCGACCGCGTTCATGCGGTACATCGAGCGGGTGCTGCCCTCGCTGGGCGAGACCGGTGTCGTGATGTCCTCGCTGGGGACGCTGATGCCGGGTGTGCGGGCCGTCCCGGAGCGGGACCTCGACGCGGCGGCGGTGAAGGGCCGGCTGGACATGGTGGACGCCGTCGCCCACGCGGTCGCGCAGCGCCAGCGCCTGCTCGTCGAGCCGCGGCGCCTGATGATCGACGGCACGGCCGTCAAGCTCAAGCCGGCCATGGTCCGGCGCGCCCGGGACAAGGCGCGGGCCACCCGCAAGCCCCACAACGAGGCCCGGGTGACGTTCGTGAAGATCCTCGTCCGCGAGCTCGCGGAGAAGCTGCGCAAGAAGCTGGAGAAGTCCTCGGGCACCCCGGTGCAGCGTGACCTCCTGCTGGAGGACGTGCGCACCTCGCGCGACGTGCGCATCGCGCTCAACCTCTGCTGGATGCCGCTGACGCCGGAGAAGCTGATCGGCGACCTCCTCACCCGGGAGGACCTGCTCCGGGCGGCCGCCCCGTGGCTCTCCGACGCCGAGGTCGGCACGCTCCTGCGGCCGGCCGACGCCCCCTGGACCGAGGCCGACGTGCCCCTGCTGGACGAGGCGGCCGAGCTGCTCGGACGCCTCGAGACCCCGGGCCGGGGCGGTGAGTTCGCGGCCCAGCACGAGCGCAACCTCGAGAACGCCAGGGCGTCCCTGGAGAACATGCACCAGACGCTCGCGGACCTGGGCGTCGACGGCGTCGTGGACGCCGAGCAGCTGGCCGCGGCCAATGAGGCACGCGGGGTGCGACGGACCACCGCTGAGACCGCGGCCCACGACCGCACCTGGACGTACGGGCACGTGGTGGTGGACGAGGCTCAGGAGCTCTCTCCGATGCAGTGGCGCCTGCTGGCGCGCCGCTGCCCGATGAAGTCGTTCACCATCGTGGGGGACATCGCGCAGTCCTCCCGTCGTGACGCGGCCGGCTCGTGGGCGTCCGTCCTCGCCCCGGAGTTCGGGGACCGCTGGCGCCTGGAAGAGCTGACCGTGAACTACCGCTCGCCCGCGCGCGTGATGCGCTGGGCCGCGCAGGTCGCACGGGCGGCCGGGCTCGAGGTCTCCCATCCGCGCGCCGTGCGCGAGGGCGACCACCGCCCGCGCCTGGTGACGGAGCCGGGCGGGGACGTCGCGGCCCTGGCCCTCGACGCGGTCGAGGTCGAGCGGGACCGCGTGCCCGAGGCCCTGACCGCCGTGATCGCCCCCGCCGGGCGGACGGGGGAGCTGCTCACGGTCCTCCGGGAGCGGTGGGGGGAGGCGGCCGTGGACACCGCGCCGCTGCCCGGCGTCGAGATCGTCGTCGCCACCCCGTGGGAGACCAAGGGACTGGAGTTCGACACCGTCGTCCTCGTCTCGCCCGAGCGGATCGTGGCCGACGCGCGCGGCGTGGTGGGCGATCTGTACGTGGCGATGACCCGCGCCACCCAGTCGTTGTCCGTCGTCGCCGGGACGGACGCGGCCGCGCTGCCGGCCGGGCTGGCGGACGTCCCGGAGTGAGCCCCGCGGGCGACGTCGCACGTGCGCGGCGTCGCGGAGGCGCGCGGGCGCGTCGCTAGGCTGGGGGCTATGGCACCCCAGAACGAGGAGCGCGCGGCCCGACTGCGCGCACAGGCGAACGACCCGAGCTTCGAGAACGTCTGGCAGGAGCTGCGCTGGCGCGGGCTCGTGCACGTCTCGACGGACGAGGCCGCGCTGGAACAGGCGCTGGCCGGGGAGCCCGTCTCGTATTACTGCGGCTTCGACCCGACCGCTCCGTCTCTCCACCTGGGACACCTGGTCCAGCTGCTCACCCTGCGCCGCCTGCAGCTCGCCGGCCACCGCCCGTATGCCCTCGTGGGCGGCGCCACCGGCCTCATCGGCGACCCGCGGCAGACCTCGGAGCGCGTCCTGAACTCGCAGGAGACCGTGGCGGCGTGGGTGGAGTCGCTGCGCGCGCAGATCGAGCCGTACCTCTCCTTCGAGGGGGAGAACGCGGCGACCATGGTCAACAACCTGGACTGGACCGCGGGCATGAGCGCGCTGGACTTCCTGCGGGACGTCGGCAAGAACTTCCGCGTCGGCACGATGGTGAAGAAGGAGATCGTGGCCAAGCGCCTGAACTCTGATGAGGGCATCTCCTACACGGAGTTCTCCTACCAGGTGCTGCAGGGCAACGACTTCCTCGAGCTGCACCGCCGGCACGGCGTGACCCTCCAGACCGGCGGCTCCGACCAGTGGGGCAACCTCACCGCCGGCACCGAGCTGATCCGCAAGGTGGAGGGGACCCACGCCCATGCGCTGGGCACGCCGCTGATCACGAACGCGGACGGCACCAAGTTCGGCAAGTCCGAGGGCAACGCCGTCTGGCTCGACGCGGAGATGTGCTCCCCGTACGCCTTCTACCAGTTCTGGCTCAACACGGCGGACGCGGACGTCGTCGACCGACTCAAGGTCTTCACGTTCCTGACCCGCGCGGAGATCGAGGAGTACGCGCAGAAGGTGGCCGACGAGCCGTTCCGCCGGGAAGCCCAGAGGCGCCTGGCGTGGGAGGTCACGGCGCTGGCCCACGGAGAGGAGACGACGACGAAGGTCATCGAGGCCTCCCAGGCGGTGTTCGGAGGCGGCGACCTCACCACGGTGGACCCGGACACGCTGACCGCCGTGCTGGCCGAGCTGCCGCAGGCCGACCGGACCCAGTGGGAGGGGGAGCCGGGCACCGTGACCGCGGTCGAGCTGCTGGTCTCCACCGGGCTGGTCGCCTCGCGCTCCGAGGCGCGTCGGACGGTGCGCGACGGCGGCGCCTCGGTGAACAACGTGCGGGTGACGGATGCCGACCAGGTGTTCACCCGAGACGACGCCTTCGCCGGCCGGCACCTGCTGGTGCGCCGGGGCAAGAAGAACATGGCGGGTGCGGACCTGGGGGAGGCCTGACCACGGCCGCAGACCACCGGTGTCCACCGGGTCGCCAGAAGTGACCGAGGACACGACGGGCGGCGACGGCGGAGGAACCGCCCACGGGAGGAGCACAGGGCCCCGTTCTCCGCAGGATTCTGCGGAGAACGGGGCCCTCCCTCGTGCCCGGACGCCGGGTGTCACCCCTGATTTTGTGTTCGGTGGGATTCGTGTGTAGAGTTCCATCTCGTGCTCAAGACGCCGACCGGGTGACCGGGAGGCGGGGTGAAGAACACAGAATCCGCGGATTCATGCCGAGAATGGCAGGTCCAGGGCGGGTGGTGCTCACCGGGTGCGCGGCCGGCAGTGATGCGGGTCGGGATTCCTGAAGAAGATGATCTGGTTTGACAGCCGGGAATCATGTGGTAAGCTTTTCAAGGCCTTCCACGTGGATGGTCCGGTGAGTGTCTGACACCGCGTTGAGCGGAGTTGACATGGTCGGATCACGTGGTAAGGTTTTCTAGCCCGGCCATGTGAACGGACGGTGAATGCTTCGGACACGGAGTTGACACGGTCGAAACGGATGGTCTAGGATGGAGAAGTTGCTCCAGAGCGAAACGGCCCGCGGAGCGG
>NZ_JAKRLB010000021.1:0-45161 GCF_022664405.1 Micrococcus luteus
CAGTCGCGTACACGCTGAACAACAGGCCCAGGAAGGTCCTGGACTGGAAGACTCCCGCGGAGGTCTTCGCCGAGCAGCTACGCTCGCTCTCAACGCACGGTGTTGCAACGACCGGTTGAACCCGCCGGGCCTCTCTCACGTTCGAAAGCGCTCGGGCGCTCGGGCGTGCGGGGCGTCAGCTCCGGGCAGCTCGGAAGGTGACCTGCACCTGGACCATCGGCTTGTCGGCCACGGGGACGCCGTCGGCGCCGACCGGCACGAGGTCCACGTCCACGAGGCGCAGGGACCGGCCGGCGTGCCGCACCCGCGTGAGGGCGACCATCTCGCCGTGGCCCGGGCGCACGAACACCACGCGCACGGCCTGGACGTCGTAGCGCTCGCGGTCCGGCATGGCCGCCTGCGCGGCGGTGACCGCCCGCAGCGTCATGGCCCCGCCGTGGACGGCGCCCGACGGGTTGGCCAGCTCCGGCTTCGGGGCGAAGCGGGCGCCCGCGGTCGCCGCGGCGTCGACGGCGGGGCGCACGTCCGGATCGGCCGTCGGCAACGACTCGGGGCGGGCGGCCAGCAGCCCCGGCATGGGCACGCGGGTCTCGGCCCCGCGGGGCAGCCGCCCGGCGGCGACGAACTCGGCCATCCGCTCCGGCGCTCCGGCCGGCACCGACTGGAACCAGCCGGTCGCCTCGACCACGCGACGCCCGTCCGCGTCCTCGAGCCACGCGCGGGCCACGCCGCCGGCAGCATCCCAGGCCAGCGGGCGGGTCCAGCACTCCAGCAGCGGGCCGTCCTCGTCCCCGGCCGTGACGGCCGCCGCGTCGAAGGCGGGCAGCGGGCCGAGCACGTTGACCTGCAGCTCGGTGGTGACCACGGTCTCGATGTCCCGGGCCGCGTGGTGCACGGCCACCGCGGTGGCGTTGTCCATGATCACGGTGGCCGCCGCGCCGGTGGGCCGGCCGTCCAGGTCGAGGCACCACGGGCCGACCTCGAACGCGGCCGGGTTGAGGGCGCCGTTCCGCTCGGTCATCAGCGCGTGGCGGCGGATGCCGAACAGCTGTTCCGTGCGGCCGGAGGGGTGGGAGCGGGGGCCGGTGGGCGAGTCCGCGGTGGGGCTGGTGGTGGTCTGCACGGGGAGCACGCTAGCCCACGGCCCGGCGGCGACACGGCTGATCATTGGATGTCCTATTATCGTGGTGACGACAGTCACACCCTGTCGCCGCCCGCGGTGTCACCCCCGCACCACCCCGTCGTGGACCGCCCGCGCGGCCGGCCCGAGCCCCAGGAGGACGAACCCATGTTCCCCATCACCGACGACCAGAAGGCCCTGGTCGACGCCGTCCGCGACTTCACCGAGCAGCGCGTCGCCCCGCACGCCCTCGACTGGGACGCCGAGAAGCATTTCCCGGTGGACGTCCTCGCCGAGGCCGGCGAGCTCGGCCTGGGCGGCATCTACGTGGGGGAGGAGCACGGCGGCACCGGCCTGGAGCGCACGGACGCGATCCTGATCTTCGAGGAACTCGCCAAGGCGGACCCGGCCTTCGCCGCCTACATCTCCATCCACAACATGGTCGCGTGGATGATCGACTCCTTCGGCACCGACGAGCAGCGGGCCCGCTGGATCCCCGACCTCGCGAGCATGGAGCACCTGGCCAGCTACTGCCTCACCGAGCCCGGCGCCGGCTCGGACGCGGCCGCGCTGAAGACTCGCGCCGTCCGCGACGGCGACCACTACGTCCTCAACGGTGTCAAGCAGTTCATCTCCGGCGCCGGCGCGTCCGACTGCTACGTGGTGATGTGCCGCACCGCGGACACGGGCGCCCGGGGGATCTCCGCCGTCGTGGTCCACAAGGACACCCCCGGCCTGTCCTTCGGCCCCAACGAGAAGAAGATGGGCTGGCACACCCAGCCCACGCGCCAGGTGATCTTCGAGGACGTCCGCGTGCCCGTGGCCGACCGCCTCGGCGAGGAGGGCGACGGCTTCCGCATCGCCATGAAGGGCCTCAACGGCGGCCGCCTGAACATCGGCGCCTGCTCGATCGGCGGCGGCCTGGCCGCCCTGGACAAGGCCACCCGCTACCTCAAGGAGCGCAGCGCGTTCGGCGAGCCGCTCACCACCAAGCAGGCCCTCGTGTTCGAGCTCGCGGACATGTCCGTGAAGCTGGAGACCGCCCACACGATGCTCATGCGCGCCGCGGACGCCCTGGACCGCAACGACCCGGACACCGTGCGCCTGTGCGCCATGGCCAAGCTCGTGGCCACCGAGTCCGGCTACGAGGCCGCCGACACCGCCCTGCAGCTGCACGGCGGCTACGGCTACCTGCACGAGTACGGCGTGGAGAAGCTCGTCCGGGACCTGCGCGTGCACCGGATCCTCGAGGGCTCCAACGAGATCATGCGCATGATCGTGGGCCGCGGCCTGATCGGCTGACGTCGGGGGCCCCGCCCGGTCGCCCCACACAGCACGGCGCCCCGCGGTCACCACTCGTGACCACGGGGCGCCGTCCGTCGGGGCGGGCTCAGCCGAGCTGCAGCGGGTCCACCCCGGACACGGGCTCGAAGTGCCCGGCCACGTCCTCGGCCGAGACGTCCTCGAGCCGGGCCGGGCTCCACGTCGGATCCTTGTCCTTGTCCACGAGCAGCGCGCGGATGCCCTCGGCCATGTCCGGCTCGCGCATCAGGTGGGTGCCGATCGTGAACTCCTGGCGCAGCGCGTCGGCCACGGTCAGGTCCGCCCCGCGCGCGGCCAGCCGGCGCTGGGCCTCGTGGGCCACGGCGACGGCGGTCGGGGACTTGGTGCGGATGGCCTCGGCGGCCTGCCCCGCGGCCTCGGCGTGCTCCCCGCCAGCGGCGGCGCGCTCGTCCAGGGCGGCGAGGACCTCGGCGGCCGTCTCCCGGTCGTAGGCGTCCTCGATCCACTCCCGGCCGGCCACCAGCGCGGAGGCGGGCCGTGCGTCCTCGGCCACCGCGAACCGGGCCAGCGCCTCGTCGGCGGCGGCGAAGGCGGCCTCGTCGCGCGCGCCCGCGTCCGCGGCCGGGCCGAGGGCGCCGAACGCCGCGGCGAGGGCCTGCTCGAGCTCGTCCAGCCGGGCGGACTCCACGAAGATGTCCGCCAGGCCCAGGGCCACCGCGTCGGAACCGGAGGCGTGCGCCGAGGTCGCGGCCAGGTGCCGGCCCGCCTGGAAGGGCGCGCGGGCGAGGTGGAACGAGCCGCCGACGTCGGGGGTGAACCCGATCGCCGTCTCGGGCATGCCGGCGCGGGTCCGCTCGGTGGCCACGCGGTGCGAGCCGTGCGCGGACACGCCCATGCCGCCGCCCAGGACGACCCCGTCCATGAAGGCCACGTACGGCTTGGGGTAGGCCGCGATGCGCTCGTTCATCGCGTACTCGTCGCGGAAGAACTCCTCGGCCTCCGCGAACCGCCCGGCCAGGAGGGAGGAGCGCAGGGAGACGACGTCGCCGCCGGCGCACAGCCCCTTCTCGCCGGCACCGCGGATCAGCACGCCGCGCACCGCCGGGTCGGCGGCCCACGCCACGAGGGCCGCGTCGATCGCCCGGACCATGTCCTGCGTCAGCGCGTTCAGGGCGCGCGGGCGGTTCAGCGTGATGCGGCCGAGGCCGTCGCGGACCTCGAGGAGCACCTCGCCCGCCGCGCCCTCCTGTGCGGCCGCGGGGGCCGTCGTCGCGGTGGTCTGCGCGTCGCTCATCGGTGCCGCCACCCCGCCTCGCGCTTGGCCGTGAACGCGTCCATGCCCTCCTTCTGGTCCGCCGTGGCGAACGCGGCGTGGAACACGCGGCGCTCGAAGGCGATGCCCTGGGCGAGCGTGGTCTCGAACGCGGCGTTGACGGCCTCCTTGGCCATCCAGGAGGCCGGCTTGGACTTGGACGCGATGGTCGCGGCCACCTCCAGCGCCTCCTCGAGGGCCTTCTCGTCGGCCACCACGCGGGAGACGAGCCCGATGCGCTCGGCCTCCTCGGCCCCGATCATGCGGCCGGTGAGGATCATGTCCATGGCCTTCGCCTTGCCCACGGCGCGGGTCAGGCGCTGGGAGCCGCCCATGCCGGGGATGACGCCGAGGTTGATCTCGGGCTGGCCGAACTTCGCGCCCTCGCCGGCCACGAGCACATCGGCCATCATGGCCAGCTCGCAGCCGCCGCCGAGGGCGTAGCCGGTCACGCACGCCACGATGGGGGTGCGGGCACGGGTGAGCCCGTCCCAGCCGGCGAACCAGTCGGCCGCGTACATCTCGGAGAACTCCTTGGTGGCCATCTCCTTGATGTCCGCGCCGGCGGCGAACGCCTTGGGGGAGCCGGAGAGCAGGATCGCCCCGATCTCCGGGTCGGTGTCCAGCTCCTGCACCGCCGCGACGACGGCACGCATCGTCGCCTCGTTCAGCGCATTCAGGGCCTTCGGCCGGTTCAGGCGGATGTGGCCGACCCGGCCCTGCCGCTCCACGATGATCGGCGACTCGGCGCCGTCCGGGGTGGTCTGCTCGCTCATGCCTCGCTCCTGTCCGTGTGTGATGCTCGGATGTCCTCGATGATGCCGGAAAAGTCGCGGGCGGCGCCTTCTCCGGCGGCGTACTCGGCGTATTTGGCCTGCGCGAGGCGCCCCAGGTCGGCCGCCACGCCCTGCTCGTCCAGGGCCGCGAGCGCGAGCCCGAGGTCCTTGGCCATCAGGGCGCCGGCGAAGCCGGGCTGGAAGTCCCGGTTCGCGGGGGAGCCGGGGACGGGGCCAGGCACCGGGCAGTTGGTGGTCAGGGACCAGCACTGCCCGGAGGCCTTGCTCATCACGTCATACAGGGCCTGGTGCTGCAGGCCCAGGCGCTCGCCCAGGACGAAGGCCTCGGCGACGGCGATCTGCGTGACCCCCAGCACCATGTTGTTGCAGATCTTCGCGGCCTGGCCCAGGCCGGCGGCCCCGCAGTGCACGATCCGCGCGCCCATGACCTCGAGCAGCGGCAGCACCTCGGCGTACACCTCGTCCGAGGCGCCCACCATGAAGGCGAGGGTGCCGGCCTCGGCACCCACCTGGCCGCCCGAGACCGGCGCGTCGGCCGCCCGCATGCCCGCCGCCTCCGCCGCCGCGGCCGCCTCGCGAGCCTCGGCGACGTCGATGGTCGAGCAGTCCAAGAACACGGTGCCGGGCCGGGCGGCGGCGAGCAGGCCGCCGTCGCCGTCCTCACCCCGGTAGACGTCCAGCACCAGGCGTCCGTGGGGGAGCATGGTCAGCACGACGTCGGCCTCCGCGGCCGCCGCGGCCGTGTCCGTGACGGTCTCGACGCCGGCCGCACGGGCCTTCTCGAGGGCCTCGGGGACGAGGTCGAAGCCGAGCACGCGGTGACCCGCGGCGGCGAGGTTGGCGGCCATGGGGCCGCCCATGTGGCCGAGGCCGAGGAACAGAACGGTGGTCATGGGGTCCTCCTGGTCGGGACGGGCTGCGGGGCGGTCACGAGCCGGCCGGCATCACGAAGCTGGCGCCCTCGCGCACGCCGGAGGGCCAGCGCGTGGTGACGGTCTTCGTCTTGGTGTAGAACTTCAGCCCGTCCGTGCCGTGCTGGTTCAGGTCGCCGAAGCCGGAGGCCTTCCAGCCGCCGAAGGTGTAGTAGGCGATCGGCACGGGGATCGGCACGTTCACGCCGACCATGCCGGTGTCCACGCGGGTGGAGAAGTCGCGGGCGGCGTCGCCGTCGCGGGTGAAGATGGCCACGCCGTTGCCGAACTCGTGCTCGTTCACGAGCGTGAGCGCCTCCTCGTAGTCCTTCGCGCGGACCACGGAGAGCACCGGGCCGAAGATCTCCTCGCGGTAGATGCTCATCTCCGGGGTGACGCGGTCGAACAGGGTGGCGCCCACGTAGAAGCCGTCCTCGTGGCCCTCGACGACGACGCCCCGGCCGTCCTCGACCAGGTCGGCGCCCGCCTCGACGCCGGCCGCGATGTAGCCCTCGATGCGCTCCTTCGCGTCCTTCGAGACGACGGGGCCGAAGTCCGAGGACGCCTCGAGCGACGGGCCGACCCTGAGGTCCTTCACGCGCTCGCGGAGCAGCGCGATCAGGCGGTCGGCGGTCTCCTCGCCGACCGGGACGGCCACGGAGATCGCCATGCAGCGCTCGCCGGCGGAGCCGAAGGCGGCGCCGACCAGGGCGTCGGCGGTCATCTCGAGGTCCGCGTCCGGCATGACCACGGCGTGGTTCTTGGCCCCGCCGAAGCACTGCGCGCGCTTGCCCATGCGGCCGGCGTGGGCGTAGATGGACTGCGCGATCGGGGTGGAGCCGACGAAGCCGACGGCCTTGACGCGCGGGTCCTCGATGAGCGCGTCCACGGCGGCCTTGTCGCCGTGCACCACGTTGAGGGCGCCGGCGGGCATGCCGGCCTCGAGGGCCAGCTCGGCCAGGCGCACCGGGACGGAGGGGTCGCGCTCGGAGGGCTTGAGGACGAAGGCGTTGCCCGCCGCCAGGGCGATGCCGGCCTTCCACAGCGGGATCATCGCCGGGAAGTTGAAGGGCGTGATGCCCACGGCCACGCCGAGCGGCTGGCGCATGGAGTGCACGTCGATGCCGGTGCCCGCGTCGGCGGTGAACTCACCCTTGAGCAGGTGCGGGGCGCCCGCGGCGAACTCCACGACCTCGATGCCGCGCTGGATGTCGCCCTTGGCGTCCGGGAAGGTCTTGCCGTGCTCCTGGGCGAGCACGGTGGCCAGCTCGTCCATGTTCTCGTTGATCAGGTCGACCCAGCGCAGCAGGATGCGGCCGCGGCGCTGCGGATTCAGCGTCGACCACGCGGCGAAGCCCTCCTCGGCGGAGGCCAGGGCGGCGTCGATCTCCTCGGCGGAGGCCAGCGGCACGCGGCCCGCCACCCTGCCCGTGGCCGGGTGGTAGACGTCGCTGTGCCGGCCGGAGGCGCCCTCGCGCCGCTCGCCGTGCACGAAGTGGGGGATCACGGGGGCGGTCTCGGTGGGCGCGGTCTTCTCGGACATGGGGGCTCCTCGCGGGTCCAGGCGGAAGGGCGGACGTCGTTGGGCGCCGCCCACGGCGGGCATGGCAGGCCCGGCCGTGCGTGTGATCTGGGTTACTCATCCGCTAATCTAGGATGAGAACGTAGGACATGCAACTATCGAACTCGGGGGGTATCCCGAGGAGGAAGGGAGGGTCCGTCCATGGACCTGTCGAACCAGAGCGCGATCGTCACCGGCGGGGCCTCGGGCCTCGGCCACGCCACCGCCCGCCGCCTGGCCGACGCGGGCGCCGCCGTCGTGGTGGTGGACCTGCCGGACCGCGAGCGCGAGACCGTCCGCGCGGACGCCGTGGCTGCCCTCGGCCCCCGCGCGCGCTTCGTGACGGGCGACGTCACCGCCGAGGACACCGCCCGCGAGGCCGTGGCCGCCGCGCTGGAGGCCGGGCCGCTGCGGGTGCTGGTCAACTGCGCCGGCGTGGCGACGCCGGGCAAGCTCGTGGGTCGCGACGGACCGCTGTCCGCCGAGGTGCTCAGTCGGGTCCTGGCGATCAACACGGTCGGCACCGTGGCGATGATGGCCCAGGCCGCCGCCGCGATGAAGGCGCAGGAGCCGCTCGGCGAGGACCGCGGCGTCATCGTCAACACCGCCTCCGTGGCGGCCTACGACGGGCAGATCGGCCAGATCGCGTACTCCGCCTCCAAGGGCGCCGTGGTCGCGCTGACCCTGCCCGCGGCCCGCGAGCTCGCCTCCTCGCAGATCCGCGTGGTCACGATCGCCCCCGGCCTCATGGAGACGCCCATGATGGCCGGCCTGCCCGAGGCCGCCCGCGAGGCGCTGTCCACCAAGACCCCGCATCCGGCCCGCCTCGGCCGGCCCGAGGACTACGCGCTGCTCGTCGAGCAGATCGTGTCCAACCCGTTCCTCAACGGCGAGGTCATCCGGCTCGACGGCGCCGTGCGCCTCGAGCCCCGCTGAGCCGCGCGGCCGGAGGCCGCGGAGAGCGTCAGGAGGAGGTGTGCTCCGCCGTCGCGGGCGCGCCGGCGTCGGGGCCGTCGACCTGGAAGTCGCCGGCCTCGGCGCGGAACCGGCCGAGGACGTCGATGAGGGTGTCCACGTCCGCCGGGCCGAAGCCGGAACGGCCGAAGACCTCGGCGTTGAGCGTCTCCGTGGCGGCGACGGCGACGCGCCGGCCCTCGTCCGTGAGGGCGAGCACGAGCGCGCGGCGGTCCGACTCGTGGGGGGTGCGCTCCACCAGCCCGGCGGCCTCGAGCCGGTCCACCGCATTGGTCACCGAGGTGGGGTGGACCTGCAGGAGCGCGGACGCCTTGGACATCCGCATCCGGTTCTCGCGCGAGAAGTTCAGCAGCGCCAGCAGCTCGTACCGCGCGAAGGTGAGCCCGTAGGGCTTGAGCGCGGCCTGCGCCCGACCCAGCAGGATCTGCTGGGCCCGCATGATCGAGGTGATGGCGGCCATCGGGCGGGCGACGTCACCCCATCCGTGACGCTCCCAGTTCCGGGCGGCCTCCCGGATGGGGTCCTGGGCGAGGGGTGGCTTCTTCATGGCGCTCCAGACTAGCGGCGCACCGGGGGTCCCCCGCCACCGCCGGACACGGACGGGGCGGTGGCGGGGAACGGCCGGTCAGCGATGCAGGTCCAGGTCCTCCTCCCGGAACTCGGTGCCGTAGCCGTCCGGGGCGGCGCCCGTCTGGGCGCGCTCGACCTCGGCCTTGCGCAGCTCCACGCGGCGGATCTTGCCCGAGATGGTCTTCGGCAGCTCGAGGAACTCGATGCGGCGGATGCGCTTGTACGGGGGCAGCTGGGTGAGCGTGAACTGCAGGATCGCCCGGGCGGTCTCCGCGGTGGGCTCGTGGCCCGGGGCGAGGGTGACGAAGGCCTTCGGCACGGCCAGGCGCAGCTCGTCCGGGGTGGGGACGATCGCGCCCTCCATCACGGCCGGGTGCTTGACCAGCACCGACTCCAGCTCGAACGGGGACACCTTGTAGTCCGAGGACTTGAAGACGTCGTCCGCGCGGCCCACATAGGTCAGCACGCCGTTCTCGTCGCGGCGGGCGATGTCGCCGGTGTGGAAGACGCCGTCGCGGAACACCTCGTCCGTCTTCTCCTGGTTGCCGTAGTAGGACTTCAGCAGGCCCACCGGACGCGGGTCCAGGCGCAGGCAGATCTCGCCCTCCTCGGCCTCCTGGCCCGTGAGCGGGTCGATCAGGGTGACGTCCATGCCGGGCAGCGGGCGGCCCATCGAGCCGATGACGACCTTCTGGCCGGGGGTGTTCGCGACCTGCAGGGTGGTCTCGGTCATGCCGAAGCCGTCGCGGATCGTGGTGCCCCACGCCTTGTGCACCTGGTCGATCACCTCGGCGTTGAGCGGCTCGCCCGCGGAGATGGTCTTGGTCGGCGGGGTCGTCAGCTGCGCCAGGTCCGCCTTGATGAGCATGCGCCACACGGTGGGCGGGGCGCAGAAGCTCGTGACGCCGTAGCGCGCCATGTTGGCCATCAGGGCCGCGGGGTCGAACTTGCGCGCGTTGTGCACGAAGATCGTGGCCTCCGCGATCCACGGGGCGAAGAAGTTGGACCACGCGTGCTTGGCCCAGCCCGGGGAGGCCACGTTGAGGTGCACGTCGCCCGGCTCCAGGCCGATCCAGTAGAGCGTCGTGAGGTGGCCGACCGGGTACGAGGTGTGGGTGTGCTCCACGAGCTTCGGCTTCGAGGTGGTGCCCGAGGTGAAGTAGAAGAGCAGCGTCTCGTCCGCGGGGGTCGGCTCGGCCGGGGCCAGCTCGGTGGCGGCGTCGGCGGCGTCGTCGTAGGAGAGCACGGTGTGGCCGGCGACCTCCGGGGCGCGGCGCGCCGGGCCCTCCGCGAAGACGCCCGGCACGTGCACCAGGTGCAGGCCCTCGCCGACGCCGGCGAACTTGGCCAGGTCCTCGGCGCCGGCCACGGCCCACGCGGCGCCGGCGCGCGTCACGCGGTCCTCGAGGTCCCCGGAGGTCATCTGCGTGGTGGTGGGCACCATGACCACCCGCAGCTTGATGCAGGCGAGCATGAACTCCCACAGCTCCACCTGGTTGTTCAGCATGAGGATGAGGCGGTCGCCGCGGCGCAGGCCCTGCGCGGAGAGCCAGTTCGCCACCCGGTTGGAGGCCGCGGAGAGCTCGGCGAAGGTGCGCTCGGTGCTGCGCCCGTCGTCCTCGGCGATGATCAGCGCCGGCACGTCCGCGCGGGCCGGGTCCTGGGCCAGGCGGTCGAACCAGTCGAAGCCGAAGTTGAAGTGCTCGAAGCGGGGCCACTCGAACTCGGCGCGGGCGCGCTCGTCGTCGGTCTGGCACTCGACCAGCAGGTCGCGGGCCACGCGGAACACCTCCGTCGGCGACGGGGCGGCGACGGCGGTGGGGTCCTGGACGGTCATGGGTCCCTCCTCGGGATGGCTGCTGAACGGATCCTTGGCCGGGGGCCTGTGATCTGGAACACTACTGGCAGACCTGGATAGTAGGAAGTCCTACAGTCGGATTCGCGGCGAAACCGCCCGCCGTCGTCGGACCGCCCCCGAAGGAGAGCCATGACCGCCATCGCCGACCGCCCCGTCCCCGCCCCTGGCGCGCCCGCCGTCACCCCCGGCCTGCCCCACGTGGACCTGCTGCGCCTGCGGGACCGCCTCGAACCGGTCGAGCGTGCCCGGCTCGACGCGATCGAGGACCACCTGCAGACCCGCGTGCGGCCGCACCTGACCCGGTATTGGGACGCCGAGGAGTTCGCGTTCGACCTGCTGCCGGGCCTGGCCGAGCTGGGTCTGGGACGCCTCGTCCTGGACGGCTCGTCCTCGCTGTTCCAGCAGCTCGTGCACGCGGAGATCGCCCGTGTGGACCTGTCCCTGTCCGCCCTCGTGGGCATCCACAACGAGCTCAACCTCGGCATGATCGCCGGCCTGGGCTCAGAGCGTCAGAAGGCCACGTGGCAGGGGCGCCTCGAATCCTTCGACGCCCTGGGCGCGTTCTGCCTCACCGAGCCGGACCACGGCTCGGACATCGCCGGAGGCCTCGCCACCACCGCCACCCGCGACGGCGACGAGTGGGTCATCCGCGGCGCCAAGCGCTGGATCGGGGCCGGCACGATCGCCGACGTCGCGCTCGTCTGGGCACGCGACACCGCCGACGGCGAGATCAAGGGCTTCGTGGTGCCCACCGACACCCCCGGCTACGAGGCCACCAAGATCAGCGGGAAGATGGGCCTGCGGATCATGCAGAACGCGGACATCACCCTGGACGTGCGCCTGCCCGCGGACGCGATCCTGCCCGGCGCCACCACCTTCGCCGCCACCCGCGCCCTGCTGCGCGACTCGCGCATGTGGGTCGGCTGGCAGGGCGTCGGCGCGCAGATGGGCGTGCTGGACGTGCTGCGCTCCTACGCGCTGCGGCGGGAGCAATTCGGCCGCCCGCTGGCCGCGTTCCAGCTGATCCAGGCCCAGATCGCCGAGGTCGCCGGCAACCTCGCCGCGTCCGCCGGCATGATGCTCCAGGTGGACGCCCTGCGGCAGGAGGGGCGGATGGAGATGATGCACGCGGCCATGGCCAAGGCCACCTCGACCCGGCTGGCCCGGTCCTCGGCGGCGCTCGCCCGCGACGCCCTCGGCGGCAACGGCCTGCTCACGGAGCACGAGATCGCCAAGATCATGGGGGACGTGGAGGCCATCTACTCCTACGAGGGCTCCTACGGCATGAACACCCTGATCGTGGGGCGGGCCCTCACCGGCGTCTCGGCCTTCGTGTGAGCCACGCGTCCTGCAGGTCCTGGACCAGCGGGCGGTGGGCGATGAGCAGCAGCACGCCAGCCACCGGGATGACCACCTCGAAGCCCAGCCAGAGGTAACCGGCCGCGCCCGCCACCCCGCCCAGGAAGAACAGGGCCACGAGCAGCGCCAGCAGTCCCACGCGCCGCGGTTCCCCGACGACGGGGGCCGCGGCCCCGGGGCCGTTGCGGTACAGGATCTTGCCGAGCTCGACGCCGATGTCCGTGACCATGCCCGTCACGTGCGTGGTGCGGATCGGCCACGCCCCGATGCGGGTGATCAAGGCGTTCTGCAGGCCCATGGTGAAGCACAGCACGGCCACCACGACCAGCGGCCGGTGCGCATCGCGGACGTGCTCGGCGAGCAGGCCGAACACCAGCATGCCGACGCCCTCGAGCAGGAGGATGTTGGCGTACCGCGACCGGAGGCCGTTGACCCGGCCCCAGTTGAACACCAGCGCGCAGACGACCGCGCCCAGGATGAACATGGCCAGCGCGAGCAGGCCCGTGCCGACCAGACCCGGGGCGTGGAGGACCGCCGCGTCCGCCATGGACGCCACGATCCCCGTCATGTGGGACGTGTACGTGGCCACGGCGACGAAGCCCACGGAGTTGAGGATCCCCGCGATCGCGGTCAGCACCAGGGCCAGGTGGGTGTTGCGGCGCACGGTGCGCTCGGGGGCGCACAGGTTGAGCACCCCGCCACCCTACGACCCGCCCGCGGGGGTCAGCGGCGCGGCTTCGGCACGCCCCGACGGTCGAACCGCACGGTCTGCACGTCGTCGTACGCGCGGCGCTCGGTGCGCACCAGACGGTACTCGTCGTCCAGGATCGGGAACACGTACATCGGCGTGAGCGTCATCTCGGCCTCCCGGCCGCGGCGCTTCAGGTCGATCTGGAGGTGGCCGTAGTGCATGCCGCCGTCCACGAGGTGACGCACGCCGTCCACGTCGGCCCAGGTCTCGGGCTCGTGCGTGTTCGCGGTCCACTCCATGTGCGTGTTGAAGCGCACGGGCTTCCACTGCCCGGACGCGTCCTTCGCATACTGCTCGCCGCGCAGGCCGTCCGCGGCCACGCCCACGTCGTAGGCGTGGAAGCCGACGCCGTCGCCGTCCTCGTCCACCCACGAGCGCTGGAACATCTCGTCGTGGCCCGAAATCACGACGGCGACCCCGTACTTCTCGAACAGTGGCGTGTAGACGCGCATGGCGACGCCGGACTGGTCGTCCGGGAACTCGTGGTTCGGCGGGGTGCCGTGGACGCCCACGGAGTAGGCGGCGTGGTGGAACTCGACGATGACGATGCGGCCGGCGGCGCGGGCGTCGGCGAGCTGGCGCTCGGTCCAGGCCCACTGCTCGTGGCCCGGGTTGAGGACCGGCAGGTCGGCGTCGGCGGGGGTGCTTCCGGGGAAGACCGTGGGGAAGGCGGCCTCGTACTCGGCCTGGGTGAAGGAGCCCTGCGTGTCGGTGGGCATCGTGGCGGCGGTGAAGTTGCGGTCGTCGCCGGAGAAGGGCGCCCCCGAGAGTAGGCCCGCGCCCACGGACTCGTCCGGGACGCCGTTCGTGGAGTCCAGCGTGAGGATGGTCAGCGGCCCGTGGTCCGTGCGGTAGTAGGAGCCGCGGAATCGCGGGTTCTCGCGGTCCGTGCCGGCGCCGGTGCGCTCGAAGTACGCGTGGTACTTGTTGCGCGAGCGGACCACGGGGGAGCGGTCGGCGGCGGTGCCGTAGCCGTCGTTGAGGGCGGCGAAGGTCTCCCAGTTGCCGAGCGAGGTGATGAGCGGAACGCGGGAGGCGATGTCCGAGTGCTCGCCCGCGAAGTGGCGGAAGAACTCGTCCCAGCCCGGCTGATACCCGCCGCCCTGGCCGAGGTCGCCGGCCACGAGAATCAGGTCCGGCGCGACCGCGTCGATGTGGCGGATGTTCTCGCGCAGCGCCACGTCCTGGGTGAGCGGGTACTTCAGCGTGAACTGCCCGTAGCGGGTGGTGGAGCCGAAGGTCTGCTGCCAGACCGAGCCCTCGCCGGGGCGGGGGAGGGAGCCCTCGGTGTAGGGCGTCACCATGCTCAGCTCCCACTCGCGGTTCTCGATGCGGCCGTAGGGCTCGGTCTCCGTGTCCGAGAACGCGATGAGGCGCAGGTCGGACCAGTTCGCGCCGTCGTCGGCCGTCCGGAAGGCCGCGGTGTGGCGCTGCCCGCCCTGCGCGACGGTGTAGCGGTACTCCTTGCCGGCCTTCAGGCCGGTGAGGGAGACGCGGTGCTTGTAGCTGGCCGGGCCGAGCAGCCACGAGCCCTGGGCCAGGCCCTTGATCGACTGGGAGAGTTCCTTCTCCGTGTAGGCCAGGAGCGGCTGGGGCTCGGGGGTGGAGACACGTGTGCCGGCAGGGCGGGTGCGGCCGCCGCGGTGGTTGTTGCCCAGGCCCGGGCCCGAGACGACGACCGTGCCCGGCACGTCCCGCTCCGAGAACCAGACGAGGTCCATCGAGGTCGCCGTAGGCTCCATCAGGTAGGGCAACACGCGGAAGCCGTCCGCGCCGGCGGCGGGGGTGGAGGCGGCGGTGCGGGCGAGGGCCGCGGGCGCCTTGACCGTCACGGTGCCCGCGAAGACGGCGGCGGCCAACGCGCGCAGGCCGGTGCGGCGGGAGAAGGTGGGGTTCACGGGAGGACCTCCGGTCTGACGGTGCGGTGCCGTCCGAGGATCCCCGACGCGGTCGACCGCGGGCCGGCTTCCGGGTGGCCGCCCGGCGACGCCCGGGTGAACCCTCGCCCCACCCTCACGTTTTCGTTGAGGAAACGGCGGTGTGTCGCGGCGCTTTCGTTGCCGAAACGGGAGGCGCCGTCGTCGACGCCTCCCGTCACCGTGCCCGCGCTCAGTAGCTGGAGTAGCCGTCCTCCGACAGGGTGTGCTTCTCGTCGCCGGTGATGGCGGGGTTGAACACCGAGATCAGGTGCATGTCCTCGGTGCCGCCGCGCAGGTCGTGCGGCTCGTGGTCCGGCAGGACGTAGATGACACCCGGCGTGATCTCGTGGACGGTGCCGTCCGGCTCCACCACGGAGCCGTTGCCCGCGATGCAGTAACAGGCCTCCTGGTGGTTGCGGTACTGGAGCTTCGAGGACGATCCGGCGCGCACGATCGTGTGGGCGACGGCGAAGCCCATCTCGTCCTTCGCGGTGATGAGGCGTTCGGAGGTGCCTCCGCCCCACTCGACCTTCTCGACGTCGTTCCGGCTGCGGGTGTACATGGGTGGATCGCTCCCTCGGTCGGCTCCGGGGCGGAGGAACACGTCCGCCCGTCCTCGCCACGATAGGCACGGGCGCGTGGGGCGACTCAACCCCTCCCGGGCGCCCGTTTCATCAACGAAAGCCTTCGACACGCCCCGTCCGGCCCCTCCCGGGCGCCCTGTGACGCGGCCTACACGTGTGGGATACTGACGGCACGCCGCATGCCCCGCGCGGGAGAGCGTCGGCGCGCGTCCTGCCCCGGCCGGCCGCGTGAGCAGGCCGCCGAAGGAGCAAACCCTCCCCGGGAATCTCTCAGGCATCCGTACCGCGTGGGGTCAGGCGCTCTGGAAAGCGTCTCACTCCGCCGCGCCCGCGTCCGGACCGAGACCACCGACGGTGCAAGCCGCCCACCCGGGCGTCGGAAACTCTCAGGTCCATGACAGAGCGGGGAGGAGCAGACCCACGCCGTGACCACGGCAGGATCCCCCGGAGGTACCCCGTGACCAGCCCCCAGACCACCGAGAGCACGACCGCGCTGCCCCACGAGCGCGTCGAGCCCAAGGACACCGCCTCGGCCCCCTTCGTGGCCCGCCACATCGGCCCGCGCCCCGCGGACGTCGAGCACATGCTGCAGACCCTGGGCTACGACTCGCTCGAGGCCCTCGTGGACACCGCCGTCCCCGCCGGCATCCGCCAGCCGAAGCCCCTCGAGCTGCCCGCCCCGCTGACCGAGTCCGCGGTCCTGGAGCAGCTGCGCGAGATCGCCGGCCGCAACGTCATGAAGACCCAGATGATCGGGCAGGGCTTCTCGGACACCGTCACCCCGGGCGTCATCCTCCGCAAGGTGCTGGAGAACCCGGCCTGGTACACGGCCTACACGCCGTACCAGCCGGAGATCTCCCAGGGCCGCCTCGAGGCCCTCCTGAACTACCAGACGATGGTCCAGGACCTCACCGGCCTGGACATCGCCAACGCCTCCCTGCTGGACGAGGCCTCCGCCGCCGCCGAGGCCGTGCTCCTCATGCACCGTGCCAACCGTCGCAGGACCGACGGCGTCACCCTCCTCGACGCGGACCTCTTCCCGCAGACCCTCTCCGTGGTGCGCCTGCGTGCCGAGGCCGTGGGCATCGACGTGCGCGTGGCCGACCTCTCCGCAGGCATCCCGGAGGACGTCCGCGCCGAGGTCGAGGAGAAGGGCCTGTGCGGCGTCGTGCTGCAGCAGCCCGGCGACTCCGGCCGCATCCACGACCACGCCGCCGTCATCGCGCAGGCCAAGGAGGCCGGCGCCCTCGTGACCGTCGCGGCGGACATCCTCTCCCTCGCCCTGATCACCCCGCCCGGGGAGCAGGGCGCGGACATCGCCGTCGGCTCCACGCAGCGCTTCGGCGTGCCCCTGTTCTTCGGCGGCCCCCACGCCGCCTACATGGCCGTGAAGGAGGGCCTGCAGCGCAGCATGCCGGGCCGCCTCGTGGGCGTCTCCCACGACGACGCCGGCAAGCCCGCCTACCGCCTCGCCCTCCAGACGCGCGAACAGCACATCCGGCGCGAGAAGGCCACCTCCAACATCTGCACCGCCCAGGCGCTGCTGGCGATCGTCGCCTCGATGTACGCCGTCTACCACGGCCCCCAGGGC
The DNA here is from genome assembly GCF_022664405.1 of Micrococcus luteus. Lineage (NCBI taxonomy): Bacteria > Bacillati > Actinomycetota > Actinomycetes > Micrococcales > Micrococcaceae > Micrococcus > Micrococcus luteus. The sequence continues at coordinate 16,593 of NZ_JAKRLB010000021.1, forward strand.
ATCGCCCGCATCGCGCGCCACGCCCACGCCCAGGCCGTCCGCCTGGCGGAGGCGCTGCGGGCCGGCGGCGTCGAGGTCGCCGGGGAGCACTTCTTCGACACGATCACCGTCCGCGTGCCCGGCCGGGCCGAGCAGGTCCTGCAGGCCGCCGAGGAGAACGGCGTGAACCTGCGCCTGGTGGACGCGGACACCCTGCGGATCGCGGCCGATGAGACCACCGTCGACGCCGACCTCGTGGCCGTCCTGACGGCGTTCGGCCTGGACGCGGGCTCCCTGCCGGCCTCCGCGCACGAGGGCGCCGTGGCCACCCCGGCCGTGCCGGAGGCGCTGCGCCGCTCCTCCGCGTTCATGACGCACCCGGTGTTCAACACCCACCACTCGGAGACGAAGATGCTGCGCTACCTGCGCCGCCTCTCCGGCTACGACCTGGCGCTGGACCGGACCATGATCCCGCTGGGCTCGTGCACCATGAAGCTCAACGCCACCGCGGAGATGGAGGCCATCTCCTGGCCCGAGTTCTGCTCCATCCACCCGTTCGCGCCCGACCACCAGACCGAGGGCTGGCGGTTCCTGATCGAGGACCTCGAGGCCAAGCTCGCCGAGATCACCGGCTACGCGGGCGTCTCGGTGGCCCCGAACGCCGGCTCGCAGGGCGAGTTCGCGGGCCTGTGGGCCATCCGCCAGTACCACCTGGCCCGCGGTGAGGGTGAGCGGGACATCTGCCTGATCCCGGCCTCCGCCCACGGCACCAACGCGGCCTCGGCCGTGCTGGCGGGGCTGAAGGTCGTCGTCGTCGCCACCGCCGACGACGGCACGATCGACGCCGCCGACCTGGACGCCAAGATCGCGGCGAACGAGGGCCGCATCGCGGCCATCATGATCACCTACCCCTCCACGCACGGCGTCTACGACGCCGACGTCAAGGAGGTCTGCGCCACGGTGCACGCCGCGGGCGGCCAGGTGTACATCGACGGCGCCAACCTCAACGCGCTCGTGGGCCTGGCCCAGCCGGGCGAGTTCGGCGGAGACGTCTCCCACCTGAACCTGCACAAGACGTTCTGCATCCCGCACGGCGGCGGGGGCCCGGGCGTGGGCCCCGTGGCGGTGGGCGAGCACCTGGTGCCGTACCTGCCCTCCCGCGAGGCCCTGATGACCGCGGCCCCGCACGGCTCGGCCGGCGTGCTGCCCATCTCCTGGGCCTACATCCACCTGATGGGCGCCGAGGGCCTGCGCTCCGCCACCGCGCACGCGCTGCTGGGCGCCAACTACATCTCCCGCCGCCTCGCGCCCCTCTACCCGACGCTGTACACGGGCAACGACGGCCTCGTGGCGCACGAGTGCATCCTCGACCTGCGCGAGCTCACGGCCCGCACGGGCGTGACCGCCGAGGACGTGTGCAAGCGCCTCATCGACTACGGGTTCCACGCCCCCACCCTGGCGTTCCCCGTGGCCGGCACGCTCATGGTGGAGCCCACCGAGTCCGAGGACCTCGAGGAGATCGAGCGGTTCATCGAGGCGATGGAGGCCATCCACGCCGAGATCACCGCCGTCACCCCGGAGACCGTGGCGGACTCCGTCCTGCGTCGCGCCCCGCACACCCTCAACGTCCTGATGGCCGACGAGTGGGATCGCCCCTACTCGCGCGCCCAGGCGGGCACGCCGGTGCCGAGCCTGCGGCTGGACAAGTACCTGCCGCCGGTGGGCCGCATCGACGGCGCCTACGGCGATCGCAACCTCGTGTGCTCGTGCCCGCCGCCCGAGGCGTTCGAGGACGCCGTGGCCGACACCGCCGACGAGGACTGAGAGGATCACCCCCATGAGCGATTCGACGCGCAACTCCCCGCTGCACCCGGTCCACGAGGCCGCGGGCGCCACGTTCACGGACTTCGGCGGCTGGAACATGCCCCTGAAGTACGGCTCCGAGCTGGCCGAGCACAAGGCCGTCCGCACCTCCGCCGGCCTGTTCGACCTCTCTCACATGGGCGAGGTCCGGGTCACCGGTCCGGAGGCCGGGGCCATGCTGGACCACGCCCTCTCGAGCGTGCTCTCCACGTTGAAGCCCGGGCGCGCCAAGTACGCGCTGTGCCTGACGGACGCCGGCACCGTCCTGGACGACACGATCGTCTACCGGATGGACGACGGCGAGGCCGGCTCCGAGCCCGACTACCTGGTGGTGCCCAACGCCGGCAACATCGCCGCGGTCCACACCGCCCTGAACCAGCGGGCGTCGGGCTGGGACGCCGTCGTCGAGGACGAGTCCTCGACCACCGCCCTCGTGGCCGTGCAGGGCCCGCAGGCCGAGAGGATCCTCGCCCGGGCCATGCCGGAGGCCGCGGCGCAGCTGGCCGAGCTGAAGTACTACGGCCACCTGACCCTGACCGTGCCCACGGACGCCGGTGACGTCATCGCCGTCGTCGCCCGCACCGGCTACACCGGTGAGGACGGCTTCGAGCTGTTCCTGCCCGCCGCCTCCACCGCCGAGGCCGGCGACCGCGGCTCCGCCGTGTGGAACACGATGCTCTCGGCCGCGGACGAGGCGGGCGTGGAGCTGACGCTGTGCGGGCTCGCCTCGCGGGACTCGCTGCGCCTCGAGGCGGGCATGCCGCTCTACGGCAACGAGCTGGACACCGGGCACCAGCCGCACGCCTCTGGCGTCGGCTTCGCGGTGCCCGCGAGCAAGGAGGCCGACTTCGTCGGACGATCCGCGCTGGTCGGCAGGGACGACGTCGAGGAGGTCCTCGTGGGGCTGCAGGGCGCGGGTCGGCGTGCCGCCCGGCACGGTTACGCCGTGCTGGACGAGTCCGGCGAGCGGGTGGGCGAGGTGACCTCGGGCGCCCCCAGCCCGACCCTCGGACACCCCATCGCCCTGGCCCGTGTCCGCCGCGACGTGGCCGCCGAGGGCACGTCCCTGCAGGTGGACCTGCGCGGCCGCGGCGAGCCGTTCACCGTGGTGGCCACGCCGTTCTACCGCCGGGAGCGCTGAGCCCGACGCAGCCGTCCCTCGGCCCGCCGCTCGGCGGTCCCGGGGCCCTTCGCTAGACTCGGGCTCCGGGCCGTCGTCGCGGCCCCCCGTCCCGCCGTCCACCTGCAGGAAGTCCGCATGACTCACGTCGCCGCCCGTGCCCGGGTCCCCCTGAAGGGGCTGCTGGTCTTCCTCGCCGTCGCCGCCGTCCTGCTCCTGCTGGGCATCGTCACCGTCCTCCGCGGCGTGGCCGCCGACGCCGCCCGCGTGGACATCGTCACCGTGCTGGACGGCAACACCGTGGTGGTGAACCAAGGCGGCACCGAGCGGACCGTGGTCCTCGCCGGCGTCACGAGCGCGGGCCGCAACCCGGAGGGCCTCAAGGTCGGCCCCAACCTCTGCATGGGGGAGGAGTCCTACTCCTGGCTGCGTGATCGGCTCCCGCAGGGGGCGACCGCGAGCATGACCACCTCGGACGAGGGCGCGCCCGAAGGGATGGAGAGCGCGGTCATCTCGATCGGCGGCGGCACCGTCAACGTGGCCATGGCGGAGGCCGGCATGGCCGCCCCCACGGATGTCGCCGTCGGCAAGCGCCTGGCGGAGGAGATCGCCCAGGCCAATCAGGAGGCCGTGGGTCGCGGCGTGGGGCTCTACGACATCGAGGAGCCCTGCACGTACCAGAACCGGCTCTACGAGGCCCAGTTCGCCCTGGAGCAGATCCCGGAGGACGCGGAGGCGTCCCTGACGAAGATCGACGAGCGAGCGGTGGAGTACGCGGCCGGCCTGGACCAGGTGCGCCTGGTGCAGCAGGAGATCCGGGCCCTCGACCCGGAGAACGGCACGTTCGCCGACCTCGCCTACGGGCCGGCCAAGGAGTCGCTCCTGGCCGAGGCGGACCCGGTGGTGGAGCACGGGATGCAAGTCCTGAAGGACCTCAACACGCGGCGCAACGAGATCGCGGCCCGTGGCTGACCCCGCCGCGCTCAGTCCAGGGCGAGGGTGACGAGCCCGAGCTGGGCCGCCCGGATGATCAGCTGGACGCGGTCGCGGACCTCCAGCTTGGCCATGATCCGCGTGAGGTTGGCCTTGACCGTGGACTCGGAGACGAAGAGGTTCGCGGCGATCTCCGGGTTCGACTGACCCCTGGCCAGCAGCCGCAGCACGCCCAGCTCCCGCTCGGTGAGGTCGGAGCCGTCGGGGCTGCCGGGCTGCACCGAGGTGGGGCCCACCGTCGGCCGGTCCCGCTCGATCGAGGCGAGCAGCTTGGTCGCCACGGCGGGGGAGAGCACGGACTCGCCGCGATGGACGGCCTGAATGGCGCCCAGGATGGCCGGCGGCTCCGCGTCCTTGAGGAGGTAGCCGCCCGCTCCGGCGCGCAGGGCCGGCACGAGATAGTCCTCGGACGTGAACGTGGTGATCGCCAGGACCCGGATCGCGGGGTGGGTCTCCTTGATCCGGCGTGTGGCCTCCACCCCGTCCATCAGGGGCATCTGCATGTCCATCAGGACCACGTCCGGCTCGATGGCGGCGCACGCCTCCACGGCTTCGACGCCGTTGGCGACCACACCCACGCAGGTCATGCCGGGGGCAGAGTCGACGAGCACGCGGAGCGCGCCGCTCATGAGCGGCTGGTCGTCGGCGATCAGGATGCGCAGCTCTTCGGACACGCAGGTCAGCGTAACCGGTGCTGTGGCGCATGCCACCTTGTCGGCGTCGGGGCGAGGCCGGGGTGCCCGCCGGCCGTCATCTGCGCCATGCCGCGGCGCGGCCTGTGCGCGGCGTGCACCATTTGTGACGGGCGTCATACATACTGGGGCCATGAAGACTCGCGCTCTCCTCGCTTCCGCTCTCCTTCTCGCCTCCACCCTCGTCGGCGCTCCGGCCGCCGCCGCCTCGGCGGCCTCGGCCGAGGACGACGTCGTCACGCCCCTGGGCCTCTCCAAGGGCACTGCGGAGTGGACCTGTCGCCACTTCGGCATCTGGTGCGACTGACCCCGGGTCGGTCCGCCCCTGATGCCTGATTCGAGCCCATCGATCCCCTCCGTCCGGAGCGGCGCGCCCTCCCGGGCGCGCCGCTCCTCGTCGTGGCGTCAGCCGCGCAGCCTGCGGTGGGGCGCGTTCTGGGCCGCGGCGCCGCTGAGCCGCGTCTATCTCGCCTTCGGGTCGGCCTTCCTGCTCGCCTCGACCGCGTCCGACATCGGTCTTTTCGGCCCGGGCCACGGCGCCATCCCGGTCCTGGACGGGATCGCCATCGCGTCGGCGACCAGCGCCTTCCTCGCCCAGTGGTGGCGCAGCACGGTGGGCTTCGCCCTGCTCCTGCCCGGGGCCGTCGCGACCGTCGTCGGCGGTTCCGAGGTGCTCTTCGCCGTCGTCGCGCCCGTGGTCCTCGGGGCCGTCGCGGCGACCGCCCGTTCCTGGGGGTTCGTCGTCACGGCCGCCGTCCTGGCACTGACCTGGGGCGTCGCCCAGCCGTTCGCGGTGGGTCAGTCGAACGCGACGTGGTTCATCCTGCTGCTCATGTCCATGGGCCTCGGCGGCGGGCTCTTCATCCGCGAGAGCTTGGCCCGGCGGGAGCGGGATCGCCGCCGGGTGTTCGAGGCGGAGGAGCGGGCCCGGCTGGCCGCCGAGGCCGAGCGTCGCTCCCTGGCCCGCGACCTGCACGACGTGGTCGCGCACAACCTCACGATCATCTCGATGCAGGCTCGGACGGCACGCTACCTCGGCGCCCCGGAGGCGGCTCAGGGCGTGCTGGACGTGGTGGGGGACTCCGCGAAGGACGCGCTGCGGGACCTGCGGCGCATGCTCTCCATCCTCCAGGAGGACGGGATCGTGGACCCGAGCGGTGAGCCGGGCGCCGCGGGGGGCGCGGACGGGGCGACGTCCGCGGATCCGGTGCTGTCCGTGGCCCAACTGGCCGAGGAGCTGCGCAGTCTCGGAATGACGGTGGAGACGGACGTCCGCTGCGACCAGAACGCGATGCCGATCTCCGTGCGCTCCACCCTGCACCGGGTGCTCCAGGAGGCCACCACGAACGTCGCCAAGCACGCCGGCGAGGGCGCGCGCGTGTGCATCGAACTCCGCGACGCGGGGCCGGACGTGGTGCTCGAGGTGGAGAACACCGTCACCGAGCGGTCCGGCCCGCCGCAGTGGAACTCCTCCGGTGTGGGCCTGAACTCCATGCGGGATCGCGTGGCCACCTTCGGCGGCACGATCGAGGCCGGGCCGGGGGGCTGGGGGTGGCGGGTGCGCGCGGTGCTCCCCAGGTCCGTCTGACGAGGCCGACGCCGTCGCAGCGGCGGACCAGACCCATGTGACCTGCATCACATCAGGGCCCGAAAGTCTGCACCTTCCGCCACTGTCGGGGGCGCCGTCGTCCCTCCTAGAGTGGGTCATGCCCCATTGAGACGGTGCACAGTGCGAATCACGAGCCGGGATACATGCCTGAGGGGATGCGGGCCCCGGACGCGGTTCCGAGAAGGACGATGGCCATCCGGCCATCGTCCTTTTCGTTGTCGGGCGTGCTCAGGCCGGCTCGGCGGGCGACGGCTCCGGGGTGACCGTGCGGACGAGGGGACGGGCCGCCGTCCGGCCCAGGGCCATGAGCACGGCGGCCGGGAAGCCGATCACCGGGATGAGCATCGGCAGGATGCCCGCAGCGCCCTGCGTGAGCACCACCAGGCCGTAGAGCATGCCGATCAGCGCGTATGCCAGCACGTGGACCCACTGGTTGAGCACGTGCCGGAACGCCCAGTTCACGAGCAGGCACAGCGGCAGCCCCACCACCAGCCCGGCGACCCCGACCACCGTCAGCAGCGGTGTCAGGCTGCCGAAGGCCTGCAGGCCCGGGACCACGGCCAGGATCGCCACCACGGCGGCCATCACGAGGTTGGGCAGCAGCCAGGCCACGAGGAACCCGTTCAGTCCCATGCGCAGCTGCGGGCGGGGGCCGGAACGGGCCGCGCGGCGACGGGCACGGGCGGCGGACGCGACCGGGGCGGGGGTGGTCATGGCGGGAACTCTCCGGGAGGGGGATCGACGACGTCGGGCGGGTCCCCACTGTAGTGGGCCGGGCTGGACGGGCCCCGGGAGAGTTCCCGGTCAGGCGCGCCGGTCGCCGTCCACGTGGAAGGCCAGGTCCTCGACGCCGGGGAAGGACTCGATCTCCTGGAACGCGTCCCAGGCGTCGCTGTCCGCCTCGGCGTCCGCGGGCAGGGTCACCGTCAGGGCGCCGATCTCCCCGTCGATCACCTGCAGGCGCAGCTCGAGCTCGTGTCCTCCGGCGGATCCGGAGGCGAAGCGGCCGCGGACGGGCCAGACGCAGTCGTTCGGCACCGCGCGCCGGACGTCGTCGTCGGTCTGGACGACGAGCGGCACCCAGTCCGGGACCTCGCCGGCTTCACGGATGGCCTCGGCCACCGATGCGACGGTGCGCGCGTGCGGCAGCTGGGAGCGCAGCGCCTCAGCCCCGGGCAGGTCCCGGCCCTCGGCCAGCGCCGGGTCGAGCAGGGTCTCGAGCAGCACGCGCACCTCGACCGGCAGCTCGGCGGTGGCCTCCGGCTCGACCTCGTCGACCGGGTCCTCGTCCAGGCCGGCGGGTCCGGTGACGGCGAGTTCGACGGCGTCGCGGCGGGTCCGGCGGGCGTCCTCGTTGGCCAGCAGCATCGCCAGGGAGGCCGCTGCGGCCAGCGCGACGCGCGGGGCGGGGACGCCGACCCGCTGGAGCCCGCGCACCAGGGCACCGTCGATCCGGTCGTTCAGGCCGGTGGCACGCAGCGTGACCGCCGCGACCGCGCCGCCGACGGCCAGCCCGCCGAGCCCGCGCAGGGCACGCGCGGCGGGGGAGGGGGCCACCTCGCCGTCGGCGATCGCGGCGGTGTGGAGGGCGTTGGCGGTCTCGGCCGCGAGGACCGTGCCGCTGACGGCGGCCTCGAGCTCTGCGAGGGCCCGACGCTCGCGCCCTCGGCGGGCGTGCGGATCCAGCAGGGTGAGCCCGCCGACCGCGGCCGCCGCCGCCAGCCCGTAGAGCCGGCCGCCCGGGGCGAGGGCGCGCTGGCGCAGCGCGGGGAAGACGGCCTCGACGCCGTCGACGGGAACGGACGACGCCGAGTGGTGGACCTCGCCGGGGGCGGAAGGGGCGGGGGAGGGGAGCTTCATGCCCCCAGTGTGGCGCACCGCCCGGCTCAGGACGAGTCAGCGGCCCACGTGCGCGCTCAAGCGGAGCGCAGGCCGCCCTGCCACAGGGCGGCGAACGGCGTGCGGCCCTCCACCGCCTGCGCGATGCCGGCTCGCACGAACTCCTTGGCGCGGCGCGCGGCCTCGAGCGTGGTGGCACCCTTGGCCAACTCGGCGGTGACGGCGGCGGCGAGCGAGCAGCCCGCACCAGAGACGCCGGACTGGCCGATCTTCGGGGCGGAGAGCACCTCCACGGTGTCCCCGTCCACGAACACGTCCACGGCGTCCGGGCCGGGCAGGTGCATCCCGCCCTTGGCCAGGACGGCCGCGCCGGAGATCTCGTGGATGCGCCGAGCGGCCGCCGTCAGGTCCTCGACCGAGCGCACGGTCATGCCGGAGAGCTGCTCCGTCTCGAAGTGGTTCGGGGTGGTGAAGGTGGCCAGCGGCAGCAGCTCGGCCTTGAGCGCCTGGTCCGTGTCCAGGGCGTGGCCCGGCTCCTGGCCCTTGCAGATGAGCACGGGGTCCAGGACCACGTGGTCCCACTCGGCGCGGCGCAGGGCCGCGGCCGAGGTGCGGATGACCTCCGGGGAGCCCTGCATGCCCAGCTTCACGGTGCGCAGCCGCTCCGGGTAGTCGCCCTGGATGGCGTCGAGCTGCTGCTGGAGGATCTCGGTGGGCACGGGGAAGAAGCGGTGGTTCCAGTCGTCCTCCGGGTCGAAGGAGACGATGCAGGTCAGCGCCACGATGCCGAAGACGCCGAGTTCCTGGAACGTCTTGAGGTCGGCCTGGGCGCCGGCGCCGCCGGTGGCCTCGGACCCGGCGATGGTCAGGGCGAGCGCGGGGGCGGAGGCGGAGTGCTGGGGGGAGTGAGCGGTCTGGGGCATGCGCCCATGGTAGGACCGACCCCGGACGGGAAGCGCCCGACGGCCGGCGGTGTTCACCGGGGAACGAGGGTCCTCGGACCCGGAGCGTCCGCCCGGGCGCCCCGAGCGACCCGCGAAGGACGGGGACGGACGTGCTCGAGTTCCTCACCGGCACGGGCCTGGCCACCTCGGCCGGGCTCAACGCCTACATCCCCCTGCTCGCCCTGGGTCTGCTGGACCGGTTCACGGGGCTCGTCGACCTGCCCGCGGGGTGGACGTGGCTCTCCGCCGACGCCTCCCTCTGGATCCTCGGCGCCCTGCTCGCGCTCGAGCTCGTCGCGGACAAGATCCCCGGGGTGGACGCGGTCAACGACGTCGTCCAGACGGTCGTGGGAGCCGACACGGTCACGGTGGGGGCCGCCGCGCCCGTGCTCTCGGCGGCCGAGGACGTCTCGGCGGCCGGCCTCGTCGCGGCCGCGCTGTTCCTGCCGGTGCTGGTCGCCGTGCTGGTGGTCGCCGTCGTCGTGGGCCTGTGGCTGCTGGCCCGGCGGTTCCGCGCGCGGCGGACGCGAGGCCGTGCCGCGGCCGTGCCGGGTGGACCAGAATGGACGGCATGATCCTCATCAACCTGAAGTTCACCGTCCAGCCCGAGCGTGCCGACGAGTGGATGGACGCCGTCGCGAAGTACACCGCGGACGTGCGCTCCGAGCCCGGCAACCTGTTCTTCGAGTGGTACCGCCCGGTGGAAGGCGGCCCGAACGAGTACTTCCTGCTCGAGGGGTTCACGGACGAGGGTGCGCAGGCCCACGTCGCGTCCCCGCACTTCCAGGAGGGCCTGGACGCGATGCGCCCGCTGCTGGCGAGCACGCCCCAGATCATCTCCGAGCAGGTCGGTGCGGAGGGCTTCGGCCCGATGGGCGAGCTGCAGATCGACTGAGCCCGCCCCCGGCCGGAGGAGGCGACGGCGCCCGCGTCACGAGCGTGACGCAGGGCGCCGTCTCTGTATCCGGGGTCACACCCTGGCTACGGTGAGCGCATGAGCGCCGAGCAGAACAGCACCCAGACCCCCGGCCACCGCACCGCCCACGTCCCTGCCGGCCAGGATCTCGGCCACCGCTGGTCCACCCGCGAGGCCGATCACGACGATCCGGCCGACCGCCGCGCCGTCCGCCAGATCGCCGAGCTCGCCTTCGCGTCCACGGCCGAGGCCGACCTCGTCGAGGCGCTCGCCGGCGGCGCGGAGGGCTGGCTGCCCCAGTACTCCCTCGTGGCCATGACCGCCGCGATCCCCGGCACGGACCTGCAGTCGGACCCGATGGGCTACGGCACCCTGGTCCGGGCCCACATCGACCACGCCGAGGTGATCGCCCTCGCCCCGCACGGCGTCCTGCCCGAGCACCAGGGCGAGGGCGCCGGCACCGCGCTCGTCAACGCCCTGCTCCAGAAGGCCCAGGCCGACGGCGAGGAGGTCGTGGTGGTCTACGGCTGGCCCGAGTACTACGCGAAGTTCGGCTTCCACCGGGCCTCCGAGCACGGCGTGCACGCGGCCTTCGCGCGTCAACCCGAGGCGCTGCAGATCCTCACGCTCCAGGACGGCGCGGAGGTGCCGGCCGGCGAGTTCCGCTACCCGCCCGCGTTCGGGGCGGAGAACGCGCAGGTCGCCGGCCGCTGAGGGCGGGGCGTCAGCCCACGAGTCGGCGCACGGCGGCGAGCGTTCGTTCGGCCTCGGCCGGCTCGGCCGTGAGCCGCGCGATGACCTCCGCGAGGTCCGCGCGCAGGCCGGCCTCGGCGTCGTCGGCCGGGGCGTGGAGCCACGCCCGCAGGGCGCGGTTGTGGACGGCCACCACGGCCGCCGCCAGCCCGACGGCGACCCCGCCGCGCGCGGGCGTGTCCGGCAGGGCCGTGGCGAGCCAGCCGGAGAACAGCTCCGTGTAGCGGTGCGAGGTGAGCAGCTCGCGCGTGCGCAGCGCCTGGGAGCCGCGCAGCAGGCGGGAGCGCGCCCGGGCCCGGTCCGGATCGGCGGTGTGATGCCGGAAGACCTGGAGGACCGCCTCCTCCAGGGCCTCCCGCACGCCGAGGGAGGTGCCGCGCAGGAAGTCGTCCAGGCGGGCGAGCAGCGCCGCGTGGTCGGCGAAGACCACCTCCTCCTTCCCGCCGAGGTGGCGGAAGAAGCTGGCCCGGCTCATGCCGGCCTGGCGGGCGAGCTGGTCGGCCGTGACGGCGTCGTAGCCCTCGCGGTCCAGCAGGTGGATCAGGGCGGTGAGGGTGTCCTCGGCGGGCGTCGTCATGCGGGCCATGGTGCCACGGGCGCGGAGAGGAGGTGAGACTGCGTCTGATTCTGTGAGATGGCGTGTCAGTTGGTGTAGGGTGATGGCGGACACACCCATCTCTCCGACCCCGCCCGGGAGGCCACCATGACCGAGACCCTGCCCACCGTCGAGCCCGAGTACGACGTCGCCACGCCGCTGGACACCGACTTCTACCTCGCGCTCGCGGACGTCTCCGACGCCGAGAAGGATGTGTGGCGTCGGGCCCGCGCCTTCGCGCTCGAGCCGGACGTGCTGCCCCGGATCCGGGAGGCGTGGGACCGCCACGAGTACCCGCTGGACCTCGTGGCCCGCCTGGGGCAGGCCGACCTGCTGCGCGACGGCGTCCCCGTGGACGGGCTGCCCGACGTCTCCCGCGTTGCAGCGGGCCTGGCCATGATGGAGCTCTCGCGCCTGGACGGCTCGATCGCCACGATGACGGGCGTGCAGGGCGGTCTGGCCATGCGCTCGATCCAGCTGTGCGGCAGCGAGGAGCAGCGTGCCGAGCACCTGCCGGCCATGGCGCGCGGCGAGCTCTACGGCGCCTTCGCGCTCACGGAGCCGACCCACGGCTCCGACTCCGTCTCGCTGGAGACCCGCGCCGAGCGCGTCGACGGCGGCTGGCGGCTGCACGGGCACAAGAAGTGGATCGGCAACGGGGCCGCCGGCGGCGTGACCGTGGTGTGGGCGCGCAGCGCCGAGGACGAGAAGGTCCGCGGGTTCATCGTGCGCCAGGAGTCCGAGGGCTACACGGCCGAGGTCATCAAGGGCAAGGTCGCGCTGCGGGCCATCGACCAGGCCCACATCACCCTCGACGGCGTCTTCGTGCCCGACGCCGACGTCCTGCCCGAGGCCCGCTCCTTCAAGGACACCTCCCGCGTCCTCTTCGCCACGCGCGTGGGCGTCGCGTGGTCCGCCCTCGGGAAGGCCGTGGGCTGCTACGAGGCGGCGGTGCAGTACGCGGGGCAGCGCATCCAGTTCGGCCGGCCGCTGGCCGCCGCCCAGAGCGTGCAGACCCGCCTGGCCGAGATGCTCTCCCAGCTCACCCAGGTGCAGCTGCTCGTGCTGCGTGCGACCCGGCTCGAGGACGAGGGCCGGCTCACCGGGCCGATGGCGTCCCTGGCCAAGTACTCGGCGACGCGCGCCGCGCGGTCCATCGCCGCGAACGCGCGCGACCTGCTCGGTGGCAACGGCATCCTCATCCAGAACGAGGTGGCTCGCCACTTCGCGGACATCGAGGCGATCCACACCTACGAGGGCACCGAGACCGTGCAGGGGCTGATCATCGGCCGCGAGATCACGGGGGTCGGCGCGTTCGTGTGAGATGACGCGAGCGGGGGCGGCGGCGTGAGCCAGAGATTTCTGCTGGTGCGCACGCCCCCCTGCCGCCGATTCGTCTGGCTCGGCGGCCGATTCGTCTGGCTCACGCAGGCAGAGGGAGCCGCAGGTGGGCGGCGAGGTCGCGCAGCAGGGCGTCGAGACCGCGCCGAGTGAAGACGCTGGCGGTCACGCGCAGCACGATCCACCCCTCGGCCTGCATCCTGCGGTCGCGCTCGATGTCACGGCGCCACTGCCGCGGGTCCGTCCGGTGATGATCGCCCTCGTACTGCACGCAGACGTGGGCCTCGCGCCACACCAGGTCCGGCCGGACGGTGGACCCGTCGCTCAGCATCAGCAGCGGATTCACCTCCGGCTCCGGCACACCCGCGTCGGCCAGCGCCAGTCGCAGGAGCGTCTCGGCCCGCGAATCCGCGCCGTCCCTGAGCAGCGGCAGGGCCGCCCGCAGGGTCCGCGTCCCTCGCCGCCCACGCACCCGGAGCACCTCCGCCTCCAGATCACGCACGGTGCACCGTGGATGGTCGCCGGGACGACGTCGGCCCGCCGGGCCGTCAGCCCGTTGCAGCAGGCTGTCCCCGGCGGCGACGACGTCGGCCAACGGCAGACCCAGCTGCGCCAGCGCCGCCCAGGTGGCGGCCGGCGTCGTGATCCGCACCCCGGCACGCACCAGCACGGGGTCCTGCGGGTGCAGCTCATGCCCGACGACGCCGCTGCGGCGCGGCGCCCCGCCCTCGGCCCGCGTGCGCGTCAGATGGATGGGGCCGCGCTCCCACTGCCGCGGCAGCCACATCTCCCAGAGGCGAGCGGCGGTGGCGTGGGTGGCCGCGGTGCCGGGGTTCGTCCGCTGGAGGGCGCGGACGACGTCGGCCAGTGAGGGCTGACCCCCGGCGGTGTGCCGCAGCCCGTGGTGCGGGGCGTCGAACCGGGGGCCGCGCAGCTGCGAGGCCGTCAGACCGGCCTGCAGCCCCGCGGCGACCGGGAAGACGGGGCTGGGGGCGGCGTCGTGGTGCGGAGGAGGGGCGACCATGCCGCCAGCCTCCCCTTCCACCAGCGGACCCGGCGCCGCGACCGCGAGGGCCGTGGAGGGCGAGCTGCGCCCGCGGCCCTGTGCAGGAGCCGCTGAATCGTCTGGCTCACGTCTTCCACGCGTCCGAGCGGCGCCGAGCCAGACGAATCGGTCGTGACAGCCCCCTCAGAACAGCAGAAACGTCTGGCTCGCGCCCGTCGCAGCGTGCTGGCTCCCCCCCGCAGCGTGCCGGCGCACCCAGCGCCCCTCAGCCCTTCGGGGCGTAGTACCGGCCGAGGGTCTCGGCCTTGAGCTCGGCGAGCGTGCCGTCCTGCATGGCCGCACGGATCCGGTCCACGAGCGAGACCGTGAACCGCTCGTTGTGGATGGAGAGGAGCGTGTGCGCCACCATCTCCTTCGCCTTGAACAGGTGCCGCAGGTACGCGCGGGAGTAGTGGGCGCACGTATAGCAGTCGCACTCGGGGTCCAGCGGGCCGAAGTCGCGGCGGTACTTCGCCCCGGGCAGGTTGTAGCGCCCGTCGCGGGTGTAGAACGCGCCGGTGCGGGCCACACGGGTGGGGGAGACGCAGTCGAAGGTGTCGGCGCCGTTCTCGACGGCGGTGAACAGGTCATCGGGTTCGGAGATGCCCAGCAGGTGGCGCGGCTTGTCCTCGGGCAGCTCCTGCGCGCACCAGCCCACGATGGTCCCGAGGATCTCCTTCTCCAGGGCCCCGCCGACGCCATAGCCGTCGAAGCCGGAGGTCACGCCGTCGAGCTCCCCCGCGGCCGGGAACTCGGCCCGCATCGCCGCGAGGTCGCGGCAGGCCTTGCGGCGCAGGTCCTCGTACTGGGCGCCCTGGATCACGCCGAACAGCGCCTGGTACGGCCGCGCCGCGCGGACCCCGGTGAGGCGGGCGTGCTCGTCGAGGCAGCGCTGGGCCCAGCGGCGGGTGCGCTCGAGCGCCTCCTCCTGGTAGCCGCGGGAGTTGTGCAGGGTGGTCAGCTCGTCGAAGGCGAACATGATGTCCGCGCCGAGGTTGTGCTGGATGCCCACGGACACCTCGGGGGTGAACCGGTGTCGGTCCCCGGTGAGGTGGGACTTGAACCAGACGCCGTCGTCGTCGACGTTGGCCAGGCGCTCCTTGCCGGGGGCGACGGCGTCGTCGGCGCCCTGCCCCTCGGGCGCGCCGGGGCCCTTCATGTCGATGACCTTCTTGAATCCCGAGCCCAGGGACATCACCTGGAAGCCGCCGGAGTCCGTGAAGGTGGGGCCGGGCCAGTTCATGAACGCGCCGAGGCCGCCGGCCTCGTCGAGGAGGTCGTCCCCGGGCTGCAGGTACAGGTGGTAGGCGTTGGCCAGGAGGGCCTGCGCGCCGAGCTCGGCCATCGACTCCGGCAGCACCGCCTTGACCGTGGCCTGTGTGGCCACCGGGATGAACGCCGGCGTCTGGATCCGCCCGTGCGGGGTGGTGATGACGCCGGTGCGGCCGAGCGGGGCGCCGTCCGCACCGCCGGTCTCCAGCCGGTGCGTCACCTCGAAGCCGAACTGCGAGGGATGCGCGGGGGCACCGGAGGCGGGCTGCGGCGTCGGGGCGGCGGGGGTCTCAGGCATGGGACCCAGGGTAGTGCGCAGGCACCGCAGGCCGCCCCGGCTCAGCCCAGCACCTCCCGCGCCACCGCGCTCGCCACCACCAGGTCCTGCCAGGGCATGCCCGTGGTGACGAACAGGGCGGGCGCGCCCTCCCGACGACGCGCGGTCCCGGCCACGAGCTCGGCCAGCGTCACCGTGTCCTCGATCCCGGCCAGCGCGCCGGAGTCGATCGCGAGGGTCACGTCCCCGGCCTCGCGGGCGGCCGAGTCCCGCGACTCCACCGCCACGGTCGCGCGGCGGGCCAGGGCGTCGTCGGTCTCGCGGGCGTCCGTGGTGTGCGAGCCCATCGCCACGACCGTCGCGTGCTCCGGCACGAGCGTCCCGTCGAACAGCGGGGCCGTCGCGGCCGTGCACGTCACCACGACGTCCGCCTCCGCCACGGCCTCCGGGCCCGCGGCGCTCGCGGTCACGCCCAGCTCCGCTTCGATGCGCGCGGCCAGGGCGGCGGCCCGGTCGGCGTCGCGGCCGACCACGGACACCCGCTCCAGCCCGAACACGTCCTGGAACGTGAGCGCGTGCTCCCACGCCTGCACGCCCGTGCCGAACACGACCAGGTGCCGGGGCGAGGCGTCCGCGAGCAGCCGCACCCCGAGCGCGGACACCGCGGAAGTGCGCAGGCCCGTGAGCTCGACGCCGTCCAGCACGGCCCGCGGGGCCTGGCCGGGGGTGCCCGGGGCGCCGAACAGCACGTAGACGCCCTGGATGACGGGCAGTCCGCGCTCGGGGTTGTCCGGCGTGAGGGTGAGCAGCTTGGTGCCGACCTCGGCCCCGCGCGTCGAGGGCATCTGCAGCAGCTGCCCGGCGGCGGTGGCCACGCGGGTGCGGGGGGCGTCGGCCTCCGGGTCCAGGCCGGCGGCGAGGGCCGCCTCCAGCGCGTCGACGGCGGCGCGCGGGCTCAGGGCGGCGCGCACGGCGGGGCCGTCGATCCAGGGCAGGGAAGCGGTGGCGCGGTGCGTGTCCATGCGGCCACGCTACGGGGTGGGCCGGGCGGCTCAGCCGAACAGCGTGCGGAAGTTCGCCAGGATCCGGCGGGGGTGCTCGGGGTCGACGGCGGCCAGCCCCGCCACCGTGGGCTCGTACTCGCCCGGGGCGAAGTACCCGTGCTCGCGGTAGATCTCAAGGCGCTCGAGGATACCGGCCTGGTCCAGCTCCGGGTGGAACTGGGTGGCGTACTGGCGGGTGCCGAGCCGGAACATCTGCACGGGACAGTCGGCGCCCGCGGCGAGCAGCACCGCGCCGGGCGGGAGCGCGCTCATCGCCTCCTTGTGGCCGACGTACGCCGCGAACGTGCGCGGCACCCCGGCCAGCACCGGATCCGCGACACCCTCGTCGGTGAGCGTGACCTCGACGGGCGCGGCCGATTCGCCGTACGCGTTGTCCACGACGCCGCCGGCGTGCCGGCCCAGCGTGCCGACGCCGTAGCAGCAGCCGAGGAACGGCAGGTCGCGGCGCCGGACGACGTCGAGCATCCGGCCCAGCTCCGCCTCCACGGCGCGCTGCACGGGGGACTTGGTCTCCTCGGGATCGGAGCCCGTGAACGGGCTGCCGGGCAGGATCACGGCGGCGACGTCCGCGAGCTCCGCCTCCCAGTCCAGGCCGTGCGTGGCCACGTCCGGGCGCTGCACGACGCGGTCCAGGCGCAGCACCCGCAGCCGGCCCTCCGGATAGCCGCCCAGTCGCTGGACGGCCTCGACCTCGGCGGCCGCGGCGTCGTCTTCGGGGCGCGTCTGGACGAGGAGGAACGGCCGCGGATGCGGGCTCGGGATGGCGCCGGTCGGGGTGGTCATCTCGGCAGACTAGCGGGGCATCGGGCCGGGAGGGCGTGACGGCGTCGCGGGGCGTCGTCGGGGGCGGGTCGCGGTCAGCGGTCGGCCCAGGGGCGGGCGTCGGAGGCCCACGGCAGGGGACGGACGCGTTCCTCGGGCAGCGGGTCCGCGGCCAGCCGGCCGTAGAGGTGCACGTCGAGCCGCCGCCCGCCCGTGCGGAGGCGGCCGCGCTGCGTGCCTTCGTGACGGAGCCCAGCGGCCCGGGCGACGGCCCCCGCCGTCGGGCTGTCCGCCCGGTGGGCCAGTTCGATCCGCTCGAGGCCGCCCTCGGCCAGCTCGGCGTCCGTCACGGTGGTCGCCGCACGCGACATGATCGCGTCCCCGCGCCAGCCCTGATGCAGCCAGGCGGTGAGCGCGCCGGTGCCGTGCGCCTCGTCGCGCACGACGGCGACCAGGCCGATCAGCGTGTCCGTCCCGCGCTCCACCACGGCGACGGCGTCCGTCCCCTCCGCCTGGACCAGTCCGTCGACGTAGGCGCGGGCGGAGGCGTCGTCGGTGACCTCTGCGGGGTCGGCCATGCCGACGGTGCCCGCGTGGAAGGCCGCCAGGACGGCGGGCGTGCCCGTGGCGCGGAGGGGGCGGAGCTGGGCGGGTGCGGGGCCGGTCATGCCGGGAGCACAGCCCCGACAGGGGCTGGAGAGTGAGGTGCGCCACACGAGTCGGACCCCGGAGGGCGTGTCACCGGCGCGTGGCGGCCTTCGCCTCGAGCTCGTCGGCGAGGGTGCGCAGCGTGCCGAGCTCACGGGCGATCCGGGAATCCAGGTCCGCGTCCGTGAGCGTCTTCGAGCCGCCGCGGGCGCGCAGGTAGAGCAGCTGGTCGAACCGGGCGCGGCGCCACTGATACTCGGCCTCGGCGTCGCGGGCCTGCAGGGCGCGGGAGATCTCCCGGTCGTAGAGCGGCGGCTCGTTGAGCTGACGCTGGCGCACCTCGAGCACCCGGGCCGCCCGGCCCGGCTCGGAGGGGACCTCGTCCGCCTCGAGCAGGCGCCGACCGAGGTTGGCGGCGGCGATGTGCTCGCCCTCCTCGCGCAGGATCAGCGACGCCAGGGACAGCGCGGCCTGGATGGACTTCCACCGCCCCACGGCCCCGTCCCACGGCAGGTTCGTCAGCAGGCCCAGGGTGGCGAGCGTGCCCTCGGTGTCCTCGTGCAGCAGGTAGAGCCGCTCGGCCATGCCGAACACGTCCTCCAGCTGGGAGCCGGAGCGCAGGTTCAACCCGTGCGAGAGCCGGGCCGCGGTGGCGGTCAGCTCGGTGTCCTCGAGGTGGCGCTTGCCGACGGCGACGATCCGCTCCTCGGGGGACCCCGCGTCCACGGGGGAGAAGGTGGTGTCCGGGACGGCCCTGCGCTCCTCCGGGCGGTCCGTGCGGACCCGGATCACGGAGCCGTGCGCGATCTTGACCTCCCGGCCGCCCTCGAGGGTGGCGATCACGAGCGCGGGGGTGCCGAAGTCGTCCCGCATCACCCGGGTCGAGGCCACGGGCGGGGCGGGCTCGCCGCGGCGGGTCAGGAAGCTGTCCCCGGGCTGCACGTCCTGGGACTTCAGATGGCGGAGGTAGCCGCCGACGACCGGTGCCATGCTCAGCGCCCCCATCCCACGTGGGCGAGGGCCTGGCGCACCAGGTCCCCGCGGCCACCGATGAACTCGGCCTGGATGTCCTCGCCGAGGGCCTCCTCGGGGGTGAGCCACGTCAGCTCGAGCGCGTTCTGGCGCGGCTGGCACTCACCCGTCACCGGCACCACGTAGACCAGGGCCACGGCGTGCTGGCGGTCGTCCGTCAGCCCGGTCTCGGACGGCGCCGGGAAGTACTCGGCGACGGTGCAGGGGACCACCGACGGCGGCAGCTGCGGGAACGCGAGCGGGCCGAGGTCCTTCTCCAGGTGGCGCATCAGCGCGGCGCGGATGGTCTCCCGGTACTGGACGCGGCCGGAGACGAACGTCCGCTGGAACGTGCCGGTCTCGTCCGCCACGTAGAGCAGGCCGATCTCGGTGACGTAGCCGAGGGAGTCCAACCGCACCGGGATGGCCTCCACATACACCATGGGCAGCCGACGCCGGGCCTCGTAGAGGTCCTCGTCGGACAGCCAGCCCGGATTCGGGTCGGGGGTGCGCACGCTCATGGTTCTGTTCTACCGGAGTTCCGCGCCGGGGGCACACCGGGTCCCGCGTGTTCCGCTCACCACTTGGCGCGGAAGTACTGCCGGGCCATCGGCACCTGCTCCGAAGGGACGTCGAGGGCGAGGGCGGCCGCGGTCGGCCAGTTCGGGTTCGCCAGGGCGGCGCGGCCCACGCAGACGGCGTCGGCGCGGTCCTCGTCCACCACGGCCGCGACCTCCTCGGCGCCGGTCAGCGAGCCGACGGCGGACACCACGATCCCCTCGGTGCCCTCCTTCACGGCGGTGGCCAGCGGCACCTGATAGCCCGGGCCCTGAGGGCCCTCGTAGGTGTCCCCGATGCCCGCGGAGGACAGGTCGAACCAGTGCACCTGCCCCTGCAGCTCCTGCGCCAGGCGGACGGTCTCCTCGATGCTCCAGCCGCCCTCGACCCAGTCCGAGCCGGAGATGCGGATGCCGAGGACCTTGTCCGCGGGCCACACCTCGCGCACGGCCGCCACGACCTCCTTGAGGAAGCGGGTGCGGCCCTCGAAGTCCCCGCCGTACTCGTCGGTCCGGGTGTTGGTCAGCGGCGAGAGGAACTGGTGGATGAGGTAGCCGTGGGCGGCGTGCAGCTGCACGGCGCCGAAGCCGGCACGGTCGGCGCGCTCGGCGGCGTCGGCGAAGGCCTGGACGGTCTCCCGGATCTCGTCCACCCGCATCGCGTGGGTGCGGATCTCCATGGAGTTGGTGGCCACGCCGGAGGGGGAGAGGGTCTCCCAGGAGTCGGGGCCCTCGAGGATCGGCTGCCCGGCGGGCGCGCCCGGGTGCATGGGGACGGTCGAGGCCTTGGCGCCGGCGTGACCGAGCTGGATGGCGGGCAGGGCGCCCTGGGAGGCGATGAACTCGGCGATCGGCGCCCACGCGTCCCGCTGCTCGTCGTTCCACAGGCCGGTGTCCCACGCGGAGATGCGTCCCTCGGGGGTGACGGCGGTGGCCTCGGCCACCACGATCCCGAAGCCGCCGGCCGCGCGGGCGCCCAGGTGCTGGAAGTGCCAGCCGTGGGGGACGCCGTCGCGCGCCTCGCACGAGTACTGGCACATCGGCGGCAGGATCAGGCGGTTGCGCACGCGCACGCCGTTGATCTCGATCGGTTCGAAGATCGCGGGCACGGCGGGGGCGTCGGTCTGCGGGGTGGCGGTCTGAGTCATGCACCCCACCCTACGAGCGGGTCCGGACACGGGAGGGCTCGCGTCCGCCGCGGGCGGAAGGGCGGGCCGGCCCGTGCGACGAGAGAAGTCGTCACCGCTGCTGCGTCCACCCCTACCCTGGGCCCATGCCCTCCTACCGCGCCCGCCTGCAGATCGGCGACCTCCTGCCCGGCCACCGGCCCGAAGAGGTCATGGACCTGGCCGAGGCCGCCGTCCAGGCCACGCACGTGCTCGCGGCCAAGGACATCGAGGTCGTCGCGCGCGTCCCGCGGATCGTGCTGCGCTTCACGGTGCCCGGCTCGCACCGGGCCGGCGAGGACGCCGAGGCCGCCGAGGTGGCGCGGCGGATGGCGGAGGCGGTGTCCGGCGTCGCCGTGACGGGCCGGCTGGACGTGCTCCGGCGCGACGGCGGCCGGTGGGTCCCGGTGCCCGCTGGGCTCGGGCGCTGAACGGGGCCGGGCTCAGGCGCCGGCCGGGTGCGGCCGGCGGGCGGCGTCGCGCTCGATCTGGCGGGCCCAGGAGCGGCGCACGGCCGCGGCGGTGACCAGCAGCAGCGCCCCGAAGGCGGCCGCGAGACCCACCCACACGCTCTGCTGCGCCCCGAGCGGGCTGGGCAGCAGGCGGGGCAGGGCGAGGCAGAGCAGGGTCCAGGCCATGCCCAGGGCCACACCCATGCGGCCGCGCCCCCCGAGCACGAGGCGCAGGGCCGCCAGCAGCAGGGCCACCAGCACCAGCAGGGCGAGCAGCTCGGTCGGGAACCAGCCGACGTGCACACCCCAGGCGTGGAGGGCGGCGCCCACCGCGGTGGGTGCGCCGGCGAGGAGGGTGCCCAGCAGCACGCCGAGCGCGCCGTCCTCGGCCACCCGTGCGACGCGGCGGGCCGCCGGGCGTGCGCCGAGCCGCCGGACCACACGGAGCATGAGGACGAGGGCGAGCAGCCACGGGACGACGTCGAGGCCCCCGGGGGCCAGGACGGCCAGGGGGAACCACAGCGCCAGCGCCAGCAGGGCCCCCGCGATCGCGCCCCGGATGCGGCGGTGCCGCGGCGACGCGCCCTGGCCCCGCCCCCACTGCCGGAGCACGTACATCCCGGTCAGCAGCCACAGCACCGGCCAGATCGCCGGGTGCAGCGGGGACAGCCCGAACACGCTCGCGCCGGGGCCGTGTCGGCCGTCGGCGGTGAGCGGGTAGGCGCCGGCGTCGAGCGCGCCGAGCCCGGGGACGCGGCCGGCCAGACCGAGGCCCCACGCACTGGAGAGCACGAACAACGCCCACACGACGGTCAGCAGCGTCTGGCCGAGCCGGTCCGCGCGGGTCGGTGAGCCGGCCGGCTCCTCGGGCGGGGCGGGGGTGTAGCCGGGGATCAGGGGGAGGGCGCCCGTGACCGGCCCCGCCGGGGAGTGGGCGATGGCCTCGGCCCGGACGGCCTGCGCCTTCGTGGAGAGCCGCTGCCGCCGCCGCCACTCGGGCAGGGCCACCCGGGCCCGGGCGAACAGCTCCTCGTCGGTGAGCCGCTCCTCCGGGTCGGACAGCAGCGGACGGTCGGCGGCGGCCGGGAAGACCTCGGGGCCCTCGAGTTCGCGCGCGGCCCGGGCGAGCGCGCGGGACTCCCGCTTCTCGTGTTCGCGACGGCGGCGGGCGGCGTCCTCCGCCGCAAGGCGCTCGGCCTCCCGGGCGCGGTCCTCGAGGAGCCGGGCCTGGGCGAGGGCGCGTTCGGCGTGCAGCACGGTGTGGGCGCGGACGCGTGCGGCCTGGCGTCGACGTCGCTCGGCCTCGAGGCGGGCGGCCTCCTCCGCCTCGCGACGGCGCCGCTCGGCCTCCTCGGCCCGACGGCGCCGCTCGGCCTCGACGCGTTCGGCCTCGAGGCGACGGCGTTCGGCCTCGGCCGCCTGCCGACGGCGCTCCGCCTCCGCCTCCGCCTCGAGCCGGAGCCGCTCCCGCTCGGCGAGCGCGGCCTCCTCGCGGGCCCGCCGCTCCGCCTGCACGCGGGCGCGCTCGGCGGCGACCTCCGCCTCCCGGCGGCGCCGTTCCTCCCGCTCCCGGCGGCGGGCCTCCGCCTCGGCGGCGGCACGTGCCTTCTCCTCGGCCGCCACCCGACGGCGCCGCTCGGCTTCACGCCGACGGCGCTGCTTCTCCTCCTCGCGGCGGCGGCGGGCCACCCGCGCGGCCTGGGCCCGGCGGGCCTCCTCGTCGAGGCGCGCCCGCCGGCGCTCCTCGGCCGCAGCGCGGCGACGTGCGGCCTCCGCGGCCTTCTCCGGGTCCCGCCCCGGGGCGGGGAGGATGCGCTCGACCGTGCCGACGAGCGGATCGGCGAAACGGGCGAGGTCCGGGCTGCCGAGGCGGTCCAGGATCTCGCTGAGGTCCCGGCGTGGGCGCTGTTCGGCGGGAGCGCCCGGAGTGCGCAGGCGGTCCATGGCGCGGTGCACGTCCGCGCGGCGGTCCTCGCGCACGCGGCGCTCGGCGGCGGTCTCGGGTCGGCCCGAGCGCAGGGCGCGCTCGTGACGGCGCAGATCGCGGCGGGAGATCTCCCCGGGCGCGGCCAGGGCGCGGCGGGGGCGCGCGGCGGGGGCACGCGTCTCGGCGTCGTCGGGACGGGGCGCCGAGGCGGCCCGGAGGCGCTCGAGGGCGGCGCGGGACTCGGAGGACGCGTCCTGCATGCTCACCCCTTCCGGCCCCGGCGACGGTGGGCCATGATCCCCGCGATCATCAACCCTGCAAGGGTACCGAACACCATGCCGACCATCGCGGACGCCCACCACGGCAGGCCGGTGGCCCGGCCGGTGATCCAGCCGAGCCCCACCATGGACGAGGACCACGCGAGCGAGCCCGCCCCGGACAGCCACAGGAACACGGGCCAGCGGATCCCGCCGATCCCGGCCGCCGCCATCGACGCCGTCCGTCCGCCCGAGACGAACCGCAGCACGGACAGCCCCGCCAGGCTGCCCGCCGGGCCCACCCGCACCAGCAGGCTCCGGATCCCCCGGTGGATCCGACGCCACCACGCCCAGCGGTCCAGGCGGTCGGCGAGGCCGTGGCGGAACAGCGCGTAGAGGCCGACGTCCCCGGCCCAGCAGCCCAGCCACGCCGCCAGCACCGCGGCCACGGGGGAGACCCGGCCCTCGGCTGCGAGCGCCCCCGAGCCGATGACCACCACCTCCGACGGGACGGGCGGGATCGGGGCGTCCAGGGCCACGAGCAGCGCGGTGAGCGGGTGGAACCACGCTCCGAGCGCGTCCATCAGGGCGGCCGGGTCCCCGCCCGTCACCGCGGTCGCTCCTGCAGCTCGGCGGGGGAGGTGAACTCCCGCTCCTCGCCCGTCACCGGGTCCGTGAAGCGCAGCGACCGGGAGAGCAGCTGCAGGGGCCGTGCGACGTCGTCCGGGGCGAGGTCGAGCAGGTCCGGGTAGAACGGGTCGAACGCGATGCCCAGGCCCAGGGCGGCCAGGTGGATGCGTAGCTGGTGGGTGCGCCCCGTGCGCGGGGTGAGCCGCAGGTGCGCCACCCGCCGGCCGGCCAGCGTCCCGGCGGAGACGCCGACGCCCAGCAGCTCCACGCGGGACTCCGCGTTCGCCCCGGCGTGGGGCCGGTTCGAGCGCCGGGTCCGGACGGGGGCGCCCGCGCGCCGCCCGGAGGCCGCCGCGGGGATCTCCTCCACCACGGAGCGCAGGACCCCCTTGTCCTTGCGGATCCGGCTGCGCACCGTCAGCGGGAACCGCCCCAGGATGGGGTCGGTCGGGGCGCCGGGGCCGCGGGCGCCGTCGTCGGGGGCGTCCGGCAGGAGCGCCACGGCCTCGTAGGTCTTGGCCACGGCACGCCGCTCGAAGAGCAGGTGGTAGGCGCCGCGGGTGGCCGGGTTCGCGGAGAACATCACGACGCCGGCCGTCGCCCGGTCGAGCCGGTGCAGGGGCACGAGGTCATCGAGGCCGAGCTCGTTGCGCAGCCGCACCAGCGCGGTCTCCTGGACGAAGCGGCCGCCCGGGGTGGTGGGCAGGAAGTGCGGCTTGTGGATGACCACGAGGTGCTCGTCGCGGTGCAGGAGCGTGTGCGTCACGGGCAGCGGGGCCTCGTCGGGGACGTCCCGGTAGTACCAGAGGTCGTCGTGCACGCCCAGCGGCGTCGTCGGCGTCAGTGCGGTGCCGTCCGCCGCCACGACCTCGCCGCGGGCGAAGCGCGCGCGGATGCCCTCCGGGTCCACGTGACCGAACCGGTGGAGCACGTAGTCCTGCGCGGTGGGCCAGCCGGAGGTGGGCAGGCGCAGGCGCGTGGCGTTGACGCCGTTGCGCGGGGGGAGGGGAGAGGGGACGGCCACGGGTCCATCCTCCCAGCCCGGCGCGGCTGCGTCCGACCGGCGCCGCTCAGTCCGACCGGCCGGGCCGGCCGGAGCCGGTGGTCTCGTCCTCGGCCGGGCCGCGGTCCTGCGGGGTGAGCACCACGACCTCCTCGGCCGGCGCGGCGCGCCCCGTCACCTCGCGCGCCGGGACCGCCCCGCCGACGTCGACCACCACGGTGTCCAGCACCGCGCCCGCGGGGACCTCGCAGTCGCCGAGCAGGAGGCTGCCGCGCACCGTGGCGCCGGCCGCCACGACCACCCCGGGGCCGACCACGCTGTCCGACACCTCGCCCGCGATCCGGCACCCCGGGCTGAGCAGCGAGCCGGAGACGCGGGCGTCCGGGGCCACCCACGCCGGCGGCGCCTGGTGGGGGTTGGTGATCAGCGGCCAGCCCTCGGCGGCGAGGTCCAGGCCGGTGCCGTCGAGGATCTCCCGGTGGGCGCGGACGTACGCGTCCAGGGTGCCGATGTCCCGCCAGTACCCCACGAGGCGGTGCTCCCGCACGCGCCCCCGCGCCACAAACGCCGGGATGATGCTCTCCCCGTAGTCGCCGAGGGAGGAGCCCACGGGGTCGCCGTCCTCATCGGTCTCGCCCTCGTCCTTGGTGGCCGCCTCGTCCTCGCCCGCCACGAGGTCGCCGACCACCTCGGAGAGCGCGGCGACGTCGAACACGAACACCTCGGTGGCCACGAGCGTGCCCGCCGGGTCCTCCGGCTTGTAGGCGTAGTCGGTCACCGCGCCGTCGTCGTCCACCTGCACGACGCCGAAGCGCGAGGGGTCCTCGTCCGTCTCGGTGGTGACCACGGTGAGCTCGGCGCCGGAGCGGGCGTGCTCGGCCAGCACGGGGCGCAGGTCCAGCTGGTACAGGTGGTCGGCGGAGAGCACCACGACGGTCTCGGCGCCGAACTGCTCCAGCAGCGGCAGCTGCTGGGCGATCGCGTGCCCGTTGCCGCGGGCGAAGCCCTCCTCGGCGCGGCCCTGCGCGGGGGGCAGGAGCCGCAGGCCGTGGCGGGTGCCGTCGAGATCCCACGGCCGGCCGCCGGCCAGGTGCTGGTTGAGCGTGAAGGGGCGGTACTGCTCCACGACCCACACGTCCCGCAGGCGCGAGTGGGCCAGGTTGGACAGGACGACGTCGATCAGCCGGTACTGGCCCGCCAGCGGCACCATCGGCTTGGCGCGGGCCGCGGTGAGCGGCATGAGGCGGCCGCCGGTGCCACCGGCCAGCACGAGCGCGACGACGGCGCCCTCCGGGTCCTTCGGGAACGGGTCGGCCATGACTTCTCCTCGGGTCGGGGCGGGTTCAGCGTAGGGAGCGGGGACCACACGTGGCCACCGCTCGGGTGCGTCCGGCTCAGCGCTGGCAGTGCGGGCACCACCACAGCTGCCGCGCGTCGTCCTCGGGGGAGCCGTAGTCCTCCTGGCGGACGGGGCCGCGGCAGCGCAGGCACGGGGCGCGGTCGTGCCCGTAGACCCAGTACGACGGCGTCCCGCCGCCGCGCGCGCCGGCCGTCCGGCCGGGTGCCGTGCCGGGTGGCGGACCGGCCGGGACCAGCACCTCGACCCCGAAGGGTCGCCCCGGGTTGGGACGCACGCCCGTGGTCCGGCGCCGGGCGCCCGTGGCGGGGGCGGCGGGCGGGACGTTGGCGCGCAGCAGGTCCCGGGCGAGCAGCACGAGTCCGGCGACGTCCTCGACGTCGCCGATCGGCCGGTGCGGGTCGATGCCGGCCAGCAGGAGGGTCTCGCAGCGGTAGATGTTGCCGATCCCGGAGACGAGCCGCTGGTCGAGCAGGGCCAGGCCGACCGGCCGCTCGGGCCGGGCCGTGAGCCGCCGCACGCCTTCGGTGAGCAGGGCGGCGCCGTCGTCGGGCGTGTCCCAGGCCGGGTCCAGCAGGTCGGGGCCGAGGTGGCCGAGGACGGTGGCCTCGTCGGCGGTGGGCACGAGGGTGAGCAGGCCCAGCTGGGCGCCGAGCACGCGGTGCTCCGCCGTCTCCAGCACCGCCCGCACCTGCCAGGCGGGGGCGCCCCACCGCGCGTCGACGGCCGAGACGAGCCAGCGCCCCTCCATCTTCAGGTGCGAGATCAGCGTGAGCGGCCGGGCCCCGGGGCGGGCCGTGGGCGGGGTCAGCCGCATCAGCAGGTACTTGGCGCGCGGCAGGACCTCGGCCACCGTCCAGCCGGTCAGGTCCGCGGTGGCGTGGCGGGGCACGCGCAGATCCGCGTGCGTCAGGACCCGGCCCTCGAGCACGGGGCGGAGCCGATGCGCGACGCGGACGAGGGAGTCGCCTTCAGGCACGGGCCGTCACCGGCTCAGGCCGCGTTGAGCTGCCAGGTCACGCCGAAGCGGTCCCCGACCCACGCGAAGCGGCGCGAGAAGCCGTAGTCGTCGGGCGGCATGCAGTCACGGCCGCCGCCGGCGATCAAGGCGTCGTGGATCGCGTCCACCGCGGTGGCGTCCGGCAGCTCGACGAACAGGCTGATGGCCGGGGTGAACGTGAACCCGTGCGGGGTGAAGGAGTCGAAGAACCGCAGCCGCTGGCCGGCGATCTCGAGCTCGCCGTGCAGGACCTTGCCCGCCCATTCGGCACCGCGCGGGGAGGAGTCGTCGAAGAGGTCCCGGCGGACCTCGGTGACCGGCAGGTATTCCACGAAGGCGGTGAGGTAGGCGTCCATGGCCGCACCGGCGTCACCCTCGAACAGGAGGAACGGGGTGACGGAGGGGTCCGAGGGGTGCGGCAGGGAGTCCTCGAGGGCCTCGGGGGCGGGGGACGTGCCCGTGGGGGCGGTGCCCACGTCCTCGGGCGGGGCGGCGCCGATGCTCATGGGCCGAACCTACCCCCCCGGGCCCCGCCTCCGCGACAGGGCCACCCCCGGGCAACGCGGGTTGAGTTGTCGCGGGTGTTCGACGGCGGGACCCGTGACAACTCAACCCGCGTTGCGGACGGGCGGACGGGCGTGGGTTCTCAGTTCCGGAACCGAATGCCCGATGGGCTCGAGTAGAACCCCGCGGCCAGCAGCGCCTCGGCCAGCGGCGTGCCGAGCACGGGCCCGCCGTTGACCTTCTCCAGGCTCAGCCGCTCGGTGCGGCCGGTGCGCAGCGCCCACACGAGCGCCTCCGCCGCGGCCCGCAGCTCGCCCGGATCCTCCGTGAACGCGAGCAGCGTGCGCCCGCCGCGCTCCATGTAGAGGGCCAGCCGCCCCGCGATCAGCACGACGACGGCGCCCGCCTTCCGGCCCGGGCGATGGCCCGTGGGCACGACGCCGTCCGGCCCGGCCGGCACGGACGGCCAGTCCAGCGCGGCGCCGTAGGGGTTCGCCGGATCCGTCGCGGCCAGGGCGAGGGCGAGCGGGGCGGCGTCGACGGCGGCGTCCTCCTCGTCCCGCTGGAACCCGCGCAGCCGATCCACCACCGCGCCGGTGGAGAACTGCGCGCCGCCCAGCCCGTCGACGAAGTGGCCGCGGCGCACCTGGCCCGCATCCTCCATCCGGGTGAGCAGCCGGTACTGCCCCGCGAATCCGCCGGGGACCTCCTCGGCCACCACGGAGCCGCGCGTGATCACGCCGTACCGGTCCAGCAGCAGCTCGGCGGTCGCGTGGGCGCGGATCGTGGGGTCCTGCTCGGCGGCCGGCAGCAGGGACCAGCGGCCGGCCGAGCGGGCCTGCTCCGCGGCCGAGAGCCCGACGGTCCCCGCCGTGAGACCGGCCGAGCCCCGGGCGCCGCCCTCGGGCGAGGCGAGCCCCGCGTACCGGCCACGCCCGCGCACCCCGGCCAACCGCCCGCCGAGCCCGCGCCCGGCCGCCGCCCCCGCGGCCC